>JBGPLJ010000016.1:0-22434 GCA_041486385.1 Steroidobacteraceae bacterium | reverse complement strand
CTGGACGCTGTCGGCTCGCCCGGCCCCGCAAGGTTTGCGAGGAAAAAAGGGAACTCCCCGGATCGCGAGTGCGACGCTTTAAGTCACGCAGGCGGAAAAGTCAGCGTTCCCTTTTTTCCTCTGCACGTTTTCTCATGAGCGCCGAGGAACGGCTCCCCGCCGCACGCCCCAATACCCCCGGATCCTGACACCGGCACCGGGCGGGGGATTAGCGGCTACCGGGGAGACGCTTGCTAAAGGCGCGATCGCCGTAGGTGAATTCAGCGGGCGTGAGCCGCGCGCTCAGATCAATCTGCATGGCGTCGCCGCTCGAGCGGGAGCGCAGGCGGCATGCGTGCGGCGTGCTCTTGCCGGTGAAGCCCTTCGCGTCGCGCGACCAGAAGATCTCACAGCCATTGGCGGGCGCGAGATCATCACTGATGATCGATTTGAAGATATCGGGGCGATCGAGCCCGTTCTCCCAGCGCAGCGGCTCGCGGAAGGAGTAGCTCGTCTCGACGATCGACTTCTTGTTGGGTGCCAGCTCGAAGCTCAGGAATTCCTGCGCGATGAGGCCGCCGTTGGCGTCGCGCTCCTCGGCGTAAAACACGTGCCAGCCGATCATCGGCGAGGACACGCGCTCGACCCGCAGCGAATGACCGAGCGCGCCGATGCCGCCCGCCGTGTTCGCAACGTCGTACACGCCCTCGAACCAGTCGCAGATCATTTCCAGATCAGCGTCCTTGAGCCGGGCTGCCGACAACGCCGCGACCGCGACCAGAGCCAGGCCAACCTGCATCAGGTGTCGCCTCAAAGTAATCCGGCGCGTCATACGACCTGTCTCCATGCGGCCTGATAGCCGAGTCCGAGCGATAAGATCTTCTGCAGGAGCTCATCGTACCCGAGACCGCCGGAGCGCGCCGATTCGGCGAAATCCTCGTGCGCCGCGAGATTCGGATTGGCATTGGCTTCGAGGACGTAGATGCGCCCATCGGCGCGCACGCGAAAGTCCATGCGCGCGTAACCGGTGAGATGCAGCGCCTTGTAGATGCGCCTGGCCTGGCGCTTGAGCTGTTGACTGACCACCGGCTCGAGCTCCGTCGCGGCGCGCGTCTTGATCCCGTACTTCGCCTGGTACTTGGGATCCCATTTGATCTTGCGGGTCGCGATCGCCGGCAGGTTCTCCGGGAGCGAGCCAAAGGTCATTTCCCATACGGGCAGCACGGTGAGGCGCTCGTTGCCGATCACGCCCACGTAGAGCTCGCGCCCATCGATGTACTCCTCGACGAGCGCATCGGTCTGCGTCTGCTCGTGAATGAATTGAATCCGCTCCGTCAGCCGCGCGGCATCCTCGACCACTGAAGCCTGCGCGATGCCGACGGATGCGTCTTCCGTCGCCGACTTGACGAACAGCGGATACTGGAGCTTGCGCGGAATCCGCACGCGCCGCGCGCGCGGAAAGAGCATGAACTGCGGTGTCGGAATTCGATGGTAGGCAAGGAGCTGCTTCGACAGCACCTTGTCGCGCGACAAGGTGAGTCCGCGCGGATTGCAGCCGGTGTAGGGCTGCTGCATGAGCTCGAGAAACGCGACGACGTGCTGGTCGTAGGTCACGATGCCGTTGAATTCCTCGAGCAGATTGAAGGCAATGTCCGGCTTCCAGTCCTGAATCGCGGCACGCAATTCGGTGAGACTGTCGAGAATGCCGAGCGCGCGCACCTCGTGCCCCGCCGCCCCCAGATGCGTCATCACGTCGTACTCGGTGCGCCACTCCTCGATCTCGGCGGGGCTGCGGCCCTCGAGGCTCTCCGGCGGCACCAGGCTCTGATGCATCAGCACCAGGGTGCGCAGCTTCTTCATAGCGGGAGCCGCCGGCCGGGGCGATTGTCGAGAAACTCGACGAGATGCAGCGTCAGCCACACGGCATTGCGACGGGCAGCGCGCGCCGGCACGGTGACCGCGAGATGCCCGGCGACGCACCGATCGATGATGAGCCGCAGTACCTGATGAATCGCGTAATCGCTCGCGTCGCTCCGTCGCCGCACCGCGCGGCGGATGTCGTGCTTGGCCCGGCGCATGAAGGTTGCCGCGGAAACCGGACGAGGCTTGCCGCGCGGCGCGCCGAAGACCCGGCGGATCATGTCGTCGGCGAGGCTGCGGCGCAGGCGCCGGTAGCGCGCAAGCTTGCGCCGGTAGTGCTGCGCGAGAGTCTGCGTATCCTTCGCCAGCGGTTCGATCTCATCGCGGCGCCTGACGGGTGGCCGCCGACCACGTACCTCGCGCATGAGCTCTTCCACGAATTCGAGCTTGCCGAGCGCCGGCCAGTCGGCGTAGCGCGAGCGCCAGCGCGAACGCGGCTGCAGCCAGACGGCGAACGTCTCGGCGAAATCTTCAGTCGGATGGCTCTGCGCGTACCACGAGCCGAGATGCTGCACGAAGCGCCGACTCCCTGGCCGCGGCTTGTAGCTGTCGGGGTACGGGAGCGATGCGGGTCCGAAAGCTTCGCGCCAGCCGCGGCGGCGGCGCAGACGATACGCGGTGTCCAGCGCATGACCGGCTTCGTGCCGCAGAATGCGCATAAGCCAGGGGGCGTTGCCGCCTTCCACCTCGTGCATCATGCGGCGCTCGAGCCTTTCGAGACGCGGGTGTGCAAGGTAGAAGGGCACCGCGATCCCGGGCACGCCGTCCGGAGAAAACCACTCCTCGGCGAGCCAGCAGTGCGGACGGAAATCGAGGCCGCGCGCGTCGAGCTCGGCATAAAGCCGCCGGATCCTCGGCGCAACTCGCGTGCCGTCGAGCGTCAGACTGAGGTCGCAGAATCGCAGCTGCAAGAGCTCCGCGTCGGGCAGGCGCGTCCAGGCGCGGGCGCGCGGGCGCCTGGCGCAGGCGCGGCGCGCCGTCACGAGCCCAGCTCCGTCAACGAGGTGGCGAGCAGGCGATCGGCGAACTCCTCAATCATTTCACGGCGCAGCACCGCGGCCCGCCAGGTGGCCGGCAACGCCGCAACTCCGTAATAGGCGCCAGCGAGCAGACCGTACGCGGCCCCTGCCACATCCGCGTCGCCGCCGAGATTGACCACGAGCAGCGCGCCCTCGCGGAAATTCCTGGCCTTCGCAAAGGCCCAGAGCACAGCGCGCAGGGAATCGAGAATGTTGCCGCCGCCGCCCGCCTCCGGCGGCTCGAGTGCGGATGCTGCCGCTGCTGCAATCGCCGCCACCGGCTCCTTGAGCGGATTCGCCCGCCAGAGTCCGGGCAGTGGCTCGAAAGTGGCGCTCAGCAACTTCGTCCTGGAGATTCCGCGCAGCGCGCCAACGAGCAAGCCCGCGAAGTAGCGGCAGGCATCGAGCACCAGCGGCGCCTAATGCGTCACGCGCGTGGTTTCCACCGCGAGCTCGACGGCGCGCGCGGCATCGGCGAATGCGAAAAGCACCGGAGCCGCCACGCGCGTGAGCGCTTCCTTGTCGAGGCGGGACGGATCGTGTGATCCGGCATGCGCTTTACCGCTCCATTGCGCGGTCGCGATCGCCTTGGCGACCGACGCGGTGATGCCGACGCATTGACCGGTCGCCGACAGGTGGCCTTCCAGCTGCCATTTGCGATAGCGGCGCACCTGGTCCATCGCGTCCGAACCGTTACATTCGATGAGACTCTCGGCGAGACACAGAGTCATGGCCGTGTCATCGCTCCACGCGCCGCGCGGCAATTCAAAAGCGCCGCCGCCGATCACGTCGCCGAGCGGTGTGAAGGAACCCGCTTTGCGATACTGCACGCTGACGCCGAGCGCATCGCCCACGGCGAGTCCCACGAGTGCGCCGAGATAGCGATCGCGCAGTATCTTGGCTGCATCGAGTTCGATCGGCGGCTGCCCTGCGGGCGCATGGGCGCCCGGACGCCAACTCAGGACGTATTCCGTTTGCTCGACTGTTTCCGGTACCTGTGGATGCAGACCGAAGCGTTGACTCGCGCGATAGAGGACGTTCAGGCGCTCGAGCGCTTGCGGAGCACTGCCGCCGCGTTCGACGAGGTGACAGCCGACGACGGTGCCGGTACGGCCGATACCCGCGTGGCAATGCACATAGACACAATGGCCTTCGGCGATCGCGCGCTGCAGATACTCGAGGATTTCCGCCATATGCCAGCGTTCGGCCGGCAGCGAGTGATCCACGATGGGCTTACGTACGTGGATGATCGGGCGCCCCGCCGCATTGTGCGCGGGCAGGCGGTGCTCGTAGTCGGGCAATTCGCCGGGCTGCGTGAGATTGATAAAGTAGGTCACGCCGGCCGCAAGCAGCTGGCCCAGGCGGCGCTCCGTGTCGTACAAGTCGATGCCGCCCGGGTACTCGCCGGCGAGCAGGCGCTCGGGCTCGACCCAATAGCTGTTGGCAAGCGGGGTCGGAATCGAGGCGACAATCGCGGCCGTGCGTGAATCGCTCATGTGTTCCTGCTAACTTGTCGGTCCTTCAAGTATAACGGCAGCGTCTTGAGCGCCCTTGGCGGGCGGAGCTCCATCGAATGTATCGAATCGTCTGGCAATATGAAGTGCGTCCCGAACGGCTCGCCGAGTTCGAGCGGGTCTACGGCGCGGACGGCGACTGGGTCGAGTTCTTCCGCTCGAGTCCCGATTTCATCGGCACCAATCTCTTCCGCTCGCTCGAAACCTCCACGAATTTCATCACGGTCGACGTATGGCGCTCGCGCCCGGCCTACGAAAACTTCCGCAAGACCCATTCCGAGCGCTACGCCAAGCTCGACGAGTGGTGCAGCCAGTTCACCTCACACGAACGCACGCTCGGCATGTCCGACGACGGCAAGGACTAACTAGACGGGGTCTGACCCCAAGGGGTCAGACCCCTGCTACAAGCTCTTGAAGTCGTAGAGTTTCGGGTCGGCGAGGTGCGAAGCCTCGACGTTCGTGAGACTCGAAAAAATAGCCGCCACGCGCCCCGGGTGCTCCTGCTCCCACTGCGCCAGCATCTTCTTGATGGCCACGCGCTCGAGATTCGGCTGCGATCCGCAGAGATCGCAGGGAATGAGCGGAAAATTCTTCGCGCGCGCATAACGCTCGATGTCGCGTTCGGCGACATAAGCGAGCGGGCGGATCACCACGTGCTTGCCGTCGTCCGAACGCAGCTTCGGCGGCATGGTCTTCAACTTCCCGCCGTGAAAGAGATTGAGAAAAAGTGTTTCGACGATATCGTCGCGGTGATGCCCGAGCGCGATCTTGGTGATGCCGTTTTCGGATGCGTAAGCGTAGAGCGCGCCGCGCCGCAGGCGTGAACACAGGCCGCAGGTCGTCTTGCCTTCGGGAATCACGCGTTTGACGACGCTGTAGGTATCCTGCTGGATGATGTGAAACGGCACGCCGAGCGCCGTCAGATAGTCGGGCAGAACGTGCGCGGGGAAATTGGGCTGCTTCTGATCGAGGTTGACGGCGATCAGCTCGAACCTGACCGGCGCGCTCCGCTGCAGGGAGAGCAAGAGATCGAGCAGCGTGTACGAATCCTTGCCGCCCGAGAGACAAACCATCACGCGATCGCCCTCGCGGATCATGCCGTAGTCGTCGATCGCCTTGCCGACGAGCCCGCGCAGATGCGCCTCGAGCTTCTTCGCGGTGTTTGACGGACGTTCGAGCACAGCGTTCATGCGGTCGCAGCCTTGGGTTCCGGACGGCGCAGGATGAGCATACGCAGGACCCACCAGCTCGCAAGAGCCGATGCCAGGTGTTTCAGCGTGTGGCCGCTGACGACTCCACCCAGCTGGTAGATCCACAGGTCGCCCCATTCCAGCAGCTTGGCGAGCACATACCAGCCACACGCGCCGAACAACATGCGGCCGTGCGTGAAGCCCGATGGATAGAGCGTTGCGAGCAGCAGCACCATCGCGGTCGCGTAACCCTGCAGCACGAGATACGGCATCAGGTTCTCAGCGCCGTGCGCCGCGCTCCATTGCCAGTACCAGACGCTTGCCATGCCAGTGACGACGGCGGGCATCGTGAGTGCGCGCCCGAGCATGGGCTGCACGCGTTCGGCGATGAGTCCACACACGAGCGCCATGAGCGCGACCGCAATCGGCAGCCGATCCCACAGGAGCCGCTGATTGTCGGGCGCGAGGTGATACCAGGACGAGCCGAAGGCCGTCAGCAGAATGCCCAGGAAGAACATGAGATAGGGCAGGCGTCCGAGCGGCTCGACGACAACGGCTCGTCCGCCCGGCCGCAGCGCCCAGAGCCCCGCGAGGCCGACGTAGAGAAACGGCAGGTTCGACAACATGTCGCCGAAGTTCGGGACACCGAACAAGGCGCGGCGATCAGCGAAGTTGTGATAACTCAGCGGTTGCGCGAAGGGCGGCGCGTAAAGTGCCGTCGCGATCGCGGCGGCCGTGACGGCAATGAGCAGAACGCCACGTACCCTCGGCGTCATGTCCCGAGCTCGAAGGCATAGGAGGCGTGAAAGCCTTCCGTGTCCGCGTCCTTGCAGGCCTTGCAGGCGCGCACATAGGTCGTGCTCAGCACCCAGACGCCCGCGGCATCGAAGCGCAGGCGCGCGACACCGCGCGCGTCGGTGATCGCGGTGACTTCGCTCAGCTTGCCAGTCTCGCGATGGCGGGCCGTGATGGTCTGGCCGGCGGCGGCTTTGGTCTCGAAGTAAAGCTGTACGATTTCTTCATCGCCCGCCTTCAGCAGCACGGGATTCTGGATCAGCACCATCTCGAGCTGCTGGCCGACGAAGCGATGATGCAGGCTCCCTTCGTCATCGGCGCCCACGCGCCCGAGGAGCTTCGCGAAGGTCCAGACCCGCTGGCGCTCCACAATTTGCTGCGCGCGCGTCAACACCACGAGAAACTCGCTCTCGAAGTCGAGCGGCTGCGACCAGAACGGCTTCACGCCGTCCTGCGTGCCCTCGATGAGATTCATGTAGTCATTGCCGTGGTAGAGATCGAAGCGCTCATTCTCCTTCGCATTGAAGGCGCGCTCTGCCGTCGCCACGAGCTCAACGCCGACATTCAGATGCAGCGTCAGCTTGTCGCCCGACGCAAGTTGCAGGTGATCGGCGGCGAGCCACTCATCCGCGGCGTTTGCGAAGTTGGCCGCCAGGCATGTGAGAGCGGCACCGATGAGGAATTTTGAGCGAACCATGTGGATCCCCCTTCTTCAGGTGGCAGGTTCCAGGTACTTGGCCTCGGCGTAGCGCAGAAACGCGGCCGCGGTCAGCGGTTTGCCGGTGGCCTGCTTGATCAAGTCCTGGACGGACAGTTTCGCGCCCAGGCTATGCACGTTCTGCCGCAGCCATTCGAAGAGACTGGTGAACTTGCCGGCGGCGAATTCCTGCTCGATGTCCGGGAGTTCCGTCATGAACGCTTCGTGCAGCTGGGTCGAGATCACGGCGCCGAGCGCGTAGGACGGAAAGTAGCCGAACGAGCCGACGGCCCAGTGAATGTCCTGCAGGCACCCCTCGGCGTCGTTCGCCGGCTGCACGCCAAGCTTCGCATCCATGCCGGCATTCCACGCCTCCGGGAGATCCTTCACCGCGAGTTCCCCCGCGAGCATCTGCTGTTCGAGCTCATAGCGCAGCACGATGTGCATCGGGTAGGTGAGCTCGTCCGCGTCCACGCGAATGAGGCCACGCTTGAGTGTGATGAGATGACGATAGAGATTCTCGACTTCCCACTCCGGCCCGCTCACCGAGAAATGCTTGTCGAGGAGCGGCTTCAGGTAGCGCAGGAACCCACGGCTGCGCCCGACCACCATCTCGAGCAGCAGCGACTGGCTTTCCTCGAGCGCCATGCCGCGGTCGCGGCCGACCGGCTGATCGCGCCATTCCTGCGGCAGCCCCAGGTCGTACATCGCGTGACCGGTTTCGTGCAGCGCCCCGAGCAGGCCGCTGAACACATCATTCGAGTCAAAACGCGTGGTCACGCGGATATCGCCCGGCACGCCTTCGGTGAACGGATGCTCGCTCTCATCGAGCCGTCCGCGGTCGAACGGAAAGCCGATCGCCTTCATGACCTCGATCACGAGCTGGCGCTGCTTGCCGTGCGTGAACTTGCCGGTGGGTGTGAGGGCCGGATGCTGAGCCTGCGCTTCCTGCGCCTCTTTGATCAGGCTCGGCAGGCGGCGCGCGAGACCTTTGAATATTTCGTCGATGTCATCCGACGTGATGCCGTGAGCGAACGCGTCGAGGAGCGCGTTATACGGGGAGAGACTGAGCGCCTGCCCCAGAAGCCGTGCCTTGTCGCGCACGAGCTTGACGACGTCCTCGAGGTGCGGCGCGAAACCCGCAAAACTCTTCTTCTCGCGCGCCTCGATCCATTGCACTTCCGCGCGCGCCGTTGCCTTCGCGAGCCGCGAGATGAGCGCAACGGGCGTCGCGATGGCGTGATCGCGCTGACGCTTCATGCGCGTCAGGTTCGCAACCTGCCAGTCTTCGAGCTGATCGACGCTCGCCTGCGCCCGATCGAGGAGCCGCGAGATCTTCGGCGCGGTGAGCAGCGTGTGATATTCGGTTTCGAGCACGGCCATCTGTTCGCCGCGCACGTCGGCGCTGCCGCGCGGCATCATCACCGCCGCGTCCCAGCGCAGGAGGCTCAGCGCACCGCGAAAGGCGTGCAGCCGGCGAAACTCCTGCTCGAGTTGTTGATAAGGCGTCAGGGCCATGGTTGGAGCCTGGTCGTTCTTGTAATCGCGCTGACAGGCGCCTTTTGCAGGGTCGGACGCCCTTGGAATCGCGTCAGCCGGAGTAGGCGCAATTCTACCCGAGAGCGTCGGTGGGCGGCCGGTGAATCGGTCAGACCCATTGTATGTTCAAAGACTTACGCTCGAAGCGCGTCCGCAAACGAGCGGACGGACGTCACGTCCTCGTCAGGAAATGCGAGGAGTCAGACCCCGATCGCACGAGGCTGCCGTTCCATCGCACCGTTACCGTAACCGCCTCGAAGGAGCAGCGATATGTTGAACCGTGTGTGGACCGTGACCCTCATCATCCTCGGCATCACTGCTGCCGCCTGCGCACGCGCGTCGGACCAGGACCGCGACGTCAGTGTCGAAGTCGTCGGCAACAGCGGCGCGACATTCGACCAATATCCAGTAAGCCAGATTCCGGCAGGCAATAGCGGCACGGCCTATCGCGCTTACCTCAAAGCCGAACGCGGCGCGCCCTATCGCATCCGCATCAGCAATCGCACGCCCCGACGCGTCGGCGTCGTCATCGCCGTCGATGGGCGCAATATCATTTCTGGCGGCCGTTCGGATCTCGCGCGCAACGAGGAGATGTACATCTTCGGGCCGTGGCAGACGACCGAGATCAGCGGCTGGCGCACGAGCCTCACGGACGTACACGAATTCTTCTTCACCGACTTCAAGGATTCCTACGCGCAGGCGTTTGGCGACGGATCTGCGAAGGGCGTGATAGCGGTCGCCGTCTATCGTGAGCGGCAGGTGGCGATGCTGATGCCGGCACCCGAACCCTATGCGCGAGACAGCAATGCCGCCGCGCAGGCCGCGTCACCGGCGTCACCTGCGGCCGGTGAACTCAGCAGCCGATCGGACGACAAAGCGCAGAGGTCGCGCAAGGACGAGGCCGCCGGCACGGGCTTTGGCGAGCAGCGCTATGAGCCGACGATGCGCGTTGCCTTCGAGGCGGAAAGGCGGCCGAGTGGCCGCATAATCCTGAAATACGAGTGGCAAGAGACGCTCTGCCACAAAGGCATCATTGATTGCGGCGAGGAGAAGAATCGCTTCTGGAACGACGATCTCGCCTTTGCGCCGTTCCCGCCGGGGCAACAGCGTTAGCGCTTGAGGGATTCCGTGGTCGCAACGGAGCGCTGGTCAATCCCTGCGCCAGCGCTCCGTTACTTTCTCTGCTACTTCAGCTTCGGGGAATCTCAGTCCTGAAAGTCCTGGCAGTCGTGCCGTGTCGTCAGCACGATCTTGTCGGCAACCACCGTTGTGCCGTTGAGTGTGCCGCTCACGAACACCACCTGCCCGGGCGCCCTCGTGAAGAAATCCGCGGACGTAAGCGTGCCGTGATCTCCCTGTACGAATGTCGCGTTCGTCGAATCGATCGTGATGCCGAGGATCGTGAACTGCGGGGCCGTCGTCGCGATGAAGAAGCCGCCGACCACAACCGTGGTCTTCGGCGGCTCGCGCTCGAGACGCGTCGCGGTGATGGCACCGCTCCCCACTGGATTCTCGAAGCCGCGCACTTCAACGGTATCACCGACATTCAGAGCGCTCAGATTGAACATCTCCACGCGTGCAGCGCTCTTGTCCTCCAGGCGCGTGTCCGCGTTCACGGTGACCGTTACGCCGAGTAGCGTGACGGTGCCGGCTGTCGCATCGACCGCGGTGACGTTGCCCTTCAGTTCCGCGATGCCTTCCTTGCGGATCTCGATCTTGTCCGCCACGAGCACGCCGTTCGTGTCGAGCGTGCCTTCGGCTTCGACGCGCACATTGAGCGCGAGATCGGCAGACGTTCCGCCTTCGAACACTGTCGTGCTGGTCGTGGTGACCGCCTTGCCGGCAACGTCGAAGTCGGTCGCGGACACGAAGCGGGTCACGAGACCTTCGCGTTCGACGCGGTCGCCGTGATTGGCGTCCTGCATTGCATCTTCTTCGGGGGAAACGTGCGTCGCCATCAGCGTAGTCGTTGCGGTATCGAACGCCGTGCCCTTCACTTCAACGATGTCGCCGTTGGCGGGTTGGCCGCCTGTAAAGCCATCGACCGTCGCCGTGCTGTAATCCACGTTCAGCGCGTTGATCGTGAACTTGTGAGTGCCGGTATCGAGATTCTCGACCGTGCCGATCACCTGGAACTTGTGATTGCCGGATTTCAGATCGATGCGAGTCGCAGCGATGGTGCCGTCCGCTGCGGCCAGGCCGGAGATTGCGACAACGTCGCCGACGACGAGTCCACCAAGACCGGACGGAGTGATGTCATGGCCGAACGAGGTCGCCGAATCCACGGTGACCGACTGACCTAGCGCGACCAGCGTGCCGGCACCAGCGTCGATCGCCGTGATCGGTCCGACGAGACGGTCTTCGACGTCGACGTGATCCGCGTGACCGTTATTGTCCTGATGATTGCGCTGGCCATGCACGCGCGCGATGTGGCCGACCTCGAGGTCCGCCTGCGTGACCGTGTCGCCGTTGTGCGTGATGGTTGCGCTTGCGATGTCGTAGTGCACGCCGTTGACGACGACACTGCCGAAAGCGGTGATGGTCCCCATCGTGGTGACTGGTTGGGAATTTGCCGAGGCCGTCTGCCCCATGCCGCCGCCGCTGCCACCGCAAGCCGCAAGGGCTGCAATGACCGCGACCACGATTATTGTCCACACTGATTTGTACATTTTTCGTCTCCTCGTCCTCTTAAGTGCCTGCCTGCCTACCCCGAAGTTCAACGCGGGCTTATAGACTGGCCCGCATGCGCGTTCGTTCGCGCAAATTCCGTCGGCAAATGGAGACGAATCGGCGAAATGCGCCGGCAAGAAGAGATTTAATGTTCCGCAGCCGGTGTGCGGTGCGGCGAATTACCTTTTTTTCGAACTCCCGCGCACCAGCTCCACCGGGTAACGCCGCTCGTTGTCTTTGATCTTCTCATTCGCGGCCGCGATCAGATCGATGCCGAGCTTGTCCGCGAGCCGCACCAGGTAGTTCAATACATCGGCCGACTCCGCCCGCATCCGCGCGAGCTCCTCCGGCTGCGGCGCGCGGCTCTCAGCCTCGGTGAGCCATTGAAATTCCGCCGCCAGCTCACCCGCTTCGGCAACGAGCGCCATCGCCAGGTTCTTGGGCGAATGAAACTGATCCCAATCGCGATCGGCCGCAAATTGGCGGAGCCGTTGAGCGAGTTCAGCGAGCGCATTCGTACTCATTATTTCTTCTCTTATTCCCTCTCCCCCTTCAGGGGGAGAGGGCTAGGGTGAGGGGGCATGATCAGGGTGAGGGGTCCATTCCTATCCGTGACAGAGTCCGCTTGCCTAAGCCCTTTTCCGAGGGAGAATGGACCGGCACAAAGGAATACCACCATGAATGCACCCAATTATTCCACTGCTCTTATCGTTGGTGCCGGCTCGGGCTTGAGCGCCTCGCTCGCCCGCGCCTTCCACAAGGCGGGCATGGGAATCGCGCTGGCCGCCCGTGACATCGACAAGCTTTCCGGGCTGTGCACGGAATTTGGCGCGACCGCCTATGCCTGCGATTCGAGCGATGCGGGTCAGGTACAGCGCCTCTTCTCCGATCTCGAAGCCGGCATCGGCGCGCCCGATGTGGTCGTCTATAACGCTAGCGCCCGCGCACGCGGTCCGTTCGCCGATCTCGACGCCGCTGACGTCGAGCGAGCGCTGGCGGTTACCGCTTTCGGCGGATTTCTGGTCGCGCAGCAGGCGGTGCGCCGCATGCTGCCCAAGCGTCATGGCGCAGTTTTTTTCACCGGCGCGTCGGCGAGCGTCAAGGGCTACGCGCAGTCCGCGCCCTTCGCGATGGGGAAATTCGCGCTGCGCGGACTCGCTCAGAGCATGGCGCGCGAACTCGCGCCGCAGGGAATTCACGTCGCGCATTTCGTAATCGACGGTGCGATCCGCAATCCCGGCCGCACCGAACCGCCTGGCCAGCCCGATTCCATGCTCGACCCGGACGCGATCGCCGCGAACTACCTGCACGTGCTGATGCAGCCGCGCAGCGCCTGGACGTGGGAGATGGAGATCCGGCCCTGGGTCGAAAGGTTCTAACGGCGGGAACGTGACACCTCCGATCGGCAGACAGATGGCCTCGGGTGCCGCCTGGATGGTGGGAATGCGGCTGTCGATAACCGCGTTGGGCGTCGGCAGCACTATGGCGCTCGCGCGACTTCTCGTGCCTGGAGACTTTGGTCTGGTCGCGCTCGCAACCTCCATGATTGGCGCGCTGGAAATCCTGACCAGCTTTCGTTTCGACGTCGCCTTGATTCAGAACCGGACCGCCACACGGGCCGAGTACGACAGCGCATGGAGTCTCAATCTGATCCTTTCAGCTGTTCTCGGACTAGCGGTGAGCCTCGCCGCCGCTCCTGCCGCGCAATTCTTTCACGAGCCGAGACTGACTGCCGTAATGCTCGTTCTCGCCGCGAGCACTTTGGTCGGCGGTCTGGAAAACATCGGCGTCGTCAACTTCCGTAAAGACCTCGAGTTCCACCGGGAGTTTGCGTATTCGCTGAGCCGGAAGATTGCCAGCGTTTGCGTTGGCGTGTCGTCCGCGGCCGTGTTCCATAGTCACTGGGCTCTGGTCGCCGGAATCGTGACGGGCAGCGCGACGGGGCTGGCGGCCAGTTACCTGATGCATCCATACCGGCCGCGTTGGTCGCTGGTAGCGGCGCGCGGACTCTTCCGATTCTCGAAATGGCTGCTGGTAGACAACGCGCTCTATTTCCTGCGTCATCGCTCGGTCAACTTCCTGATCGGCAGGATGTCCGGAGCCGCAGCACTCGGTCTGTTCAGTTTGGCGTACGATCTTGGGACGATAGCTAACGCAAATTTGGCCGCGCCTATCGACCGTGCACTGTTTCCCGGATACGCCCGTATGGCGACAGGCATGGATACCCTCCGCGCGAGCTATCTGACGGCAAACGGGCTCGCGGCGCTGCTGATCGTACCTGTCGCTGCCGGTATTGCAGCCGTCGCGCCCCTGCTGGTGCCGATCCTGTTCGGCCCGAAATGGCTGACATCGATACCGCTGCTGCAAGTGATTGGAGTGGCCTCGTCGATTTCTCTTCTTGGCTTTGGAGCAACCTCCATTTGCCTGAGTTTGGGGCGGCCGCGTTTGGTCGTATGGTTGTCCGGCTGCTACGTGATCGTACTTCTGGTCTCCCTCGCGCTCCTGCTGCCCCACTTTGGTCCACTAGGGGCGGCGTGGTCGTTCGCCATCGCAGCGGGGACATCGCTTCCCGTGCAGCTATTGTTCTTGCGCTTGACACTGAAACTGAACGTCACTGACTGGCTCGCCCGCGTATGGCGCTCTGTTGTGGCCGTGGCTGTCATGCACCTCACGGTCACAACCCTGCTGAGCCGATTGCCACTAGCTGAAAGCACCGCGTGGCAAGCGTTGCAATTACTTGCCGCGGTTGCAGGTGGCGCACTCTGGTATGTCACAATCGTCATGCTGCTCTGGCTGCTTAGTGGCCGACCAGACGGCGCAGAATCGACCGTTCTCAGCTACCTCGGTCTGCGCAGAATAGCGGGTCCAGCGCACTGAAGCGGCACGCCAATCGACTCAGGATCCCAGTCAATGCTCATCACGCGCACGGTTGGTCGACTCGTAGAGCCGCTCACGGGACGTGCATGCAGCCCCGCAGAAATCCTGGCCCTCGTGCGCGCCAGGCTAGGCGACTACCGGAGAGCAGGGCTCACTCGCGGCGACCGGGTCTTTCTTCACTACGGTAATTCAATCGAGTTCTTCATCGACCTGCTCGCCATCTGGCACACAGGGGCGTGCGCTGTCCCAGTTGATGCCCGGTTGACGCCATTTGAGATCAGCATTCTTGCGAAATCCACGCGGCCAAGACTGTCCGTGTGGGGCGAAAGTCCGGATCAGCAGGTGACGAGCGCCTTGTCCAACTTCGGAGTGACATCAATATCGAAACCCGAGCTCAATCCAGTGCCTGTCGCTGGCAACCCCACTGACTCACAGCTCCGTCTGGATGACGACGCCCTGATTCTCTTCACGTCTGGTACGACCGGAGATCCCAAGGGCGTCGTGCACACGCATCGCTCGCTGCGGGCCCGCTGGACCAGTCTTGCAACGTCTCTCGGTCTCACGCCTTACCGGCGAACGCTGTGCCTGCTACCCACACACTTTGGGCATGGACTCATCTGCAATTGCCTGTTCCCCTGGCTATACGGTCAAGACCTCTACGTGCTGCCGCCCTTCAGAGCCGACATGCTGATTCAACTGGGTGAACTGATCGACACGCACGGCATCACATTCATGTCGTCTGTCCCCACGGTTTGGAGACTCGCCACAAAGACGGCAAGGCCACCGACCGGCCGAACCCTTGCACGCGTCTTTTGTGGATCGGCACCCCTGTCGGGCAGCCTGTGGCGATCTGTCCAGGAGTGGGCGGGGACCCAAGATGTGATGAATGCGTACGGCATCACCGAAACCGGCAGCTGGCTTGCGGGAACAACCGTAGCCTTTGCGGAGCCCGAAGATGGCCTCATAGGTCAGGCGTGGGGCGGGGAACTCCGAATTCTTCGTAGCCGGGATACGACGATCCCTCCCGTGTGGGCAGAAGAATGCGCTCCCGAAGAGAGCGGTCACGTGTGGGTCCAGACACCGGCCCTGATGAGGGGATACCTCGACAGAGATGACCTCACGTCTCAGGTCGTTTCTCAGGGCTGGTTCTCAACGGGAGACATCGGTCTTCTCGATGCGCGCGGATACTTGTACCTTCGAGGCCGGGAGCGCGAGGAGATCAACAAGGGCGGAATGAAGGTCTATCCGGGCGATGTCGACACGGTGATCGAGCGCTTCCCGGGTACGCTTGACGTGTGCACGTTTGCGCTCGCCGACGCGCTCTTGGGCGAAGACGTGGGAGTTGCGGTAGTGCTCGAGTCCCCGGACGACGCGACGCTGGTCAGACTTCATCAGTGGTCAGTGCAACACCTCGCCACTCACCAGCTTCCCCGACGATGGTTTGTGGTGGAGGAAATACCGCGAACGTCGCGAGGCAAGGTCAATCGCACCAACGTCGCTGCGCACTGCGAAGGCAAGACCGCGGTTCCGTATGCGAGCCTGCTCAAACATCCAACCTGCTCGCCCGGATCTTGAACACCTCTGTATCACCAACGGATCCCGTCAGTGTTCCCAGGGACTCCGACAGACTACGTGAAGAGCTCTATGCGTTTCTCGGCGATTACCAACTGCGCCTCGAGCAATCCCTCGATGAAGATACGTCCCTGATTGCTGGCGGCGTCCTCGACTCGCTGGCACTGTTCAATCTCGTATTGTGGGTCGAGAAGCAAATCGGCCAGTCCGTCAATCCGACCTCCATGGACCTTGCCCGGGAGTGGGACACGGTTCGGCTCATCGTGAGATTCATCGAGAGATTCATCCCCCAGGCCGAACGCGGTTCTGAAGTCAGCAGCCGAAGTGCACGGGGCACGAGGGAACTACTCATTGTCGAGTACGCTCCCGAGTACCGGGAGGCAATCGCCGCTCTGCAGACGCAGCTCTGGAGCCCCCGGGTCGATCTGAATCGGAAATATCTCGAATGGAAGTATGAAAGGAATCCCTACGGCAATGAACCGCGAATTTACCTGGCGCTCGACGGCGATGAGGTCGTTGCCATGCGCGGCTTCTATCCGTCCTGCTGGGAGTTCGGTCCGCAAGCGCTGAGGCGAGTGATCTTCGTCGCGGACGACCTGCTTGTCCGTGATGATCACCGCGGCCGCGGCCTCGTCCATCACCTGATGCAAACGGCCTACGATGATCTGCATCGCCGCGGCATCGACTATCTTTTCAATCTGAGCGGCAGCCCTTTCACCGTACACGCCTCGGTTGCCACAGGTTGGAAATCTGCCGGAGACTTGGACCCTATTGAGCGTTGTTCGCGCTCAAGACGATGGCACGATCAGCTGCGCCGCGCGATCACTCGGACGCCTTTACTGTGGCGCTATGAATCGTCGCCGCTCTTGTTCAGCAGCGGCGAGCGGAGCCCTTTTGCACGCCTCGACCGACGACGAGGAGTTCTGGTCAGCAAGGACGGGACGCGGGTGCAGGTGTCGCCTCGGGCGAGGCCGGCCGACATGGCTCATCTGGTGCGGCGTATTGGACACGATGATCGAATCCGGCACGTTCGCGACGAGACCTATTTCGACTGGCGGTTCATGAACCCACTGAATGACTATCGGTTCTTCTACGTCGGGGAACCGGAACTCGACGGATACATGATCCTCAGCAAGAAGTTCGAGAATGACGGGTCGAACCCCAGGGTGAGCATCGTAGACCTGGAGGCAGTCAACGATCGGACACTCGATGTCCTGCTCGAATGTGGAACGCGGCAGGATCTGTTCGAAGAACTGTTCGTGTGGTCGGCCACTCTGCCCAGAAGATCCCTGGCCGCCTTGTCTGGCGCGGGATTCAAGCCACCAACTCAAAGACAACGTGTTTCGGCAATGCCCAAGATACTCGTGCGGCCAACCGACGACGCGCGGCTGACGGAGGATTGGTACATCGATGGAATTCGCATTGACGAACGCGCGAGCTGGGATATGAAGATGATCTACTCCATGGCAGGCTGACGAAATGCGCGAACCTGGAGCTCGTAGAAACTATGGGGTACGAGCTGCGACTGTGGGCGCGGCGCGGCGATTCAGGTTTTCGGTGAGAATGCGCGTGCAGTCGTTCACGGCGACGGGACTGCTTGCGAGCGAACCGTCCATTTTACGTAGGACGGCCATGGCTTTCTCAATGGCGTCCTGCGCGGCGAAAAGGCACGGCGTGCTGTAGATGACGAGCCTGGCGCCCGCCTGTGCCAATTCGGTGAGCGTATAGGGCGGTGATTTGCCGCCGGCAATTTGATTGAAGGAGAAGGGTATGTTCACCTTCACGCTGAGTTGCCCAACGGTTTGCAGACTCTTCAGACCGTCCACCAGCACGGCATCCGCGCCGGCCTCGGCGAACGCCAGTACGCGCCGTTCGATGTCGTCGAGGTCCGAGCTGTCGGTGCGGGCGATGACGAACAAGTCGCGCCGCGTCGCCAGAACCCGGCGCAGCTTGGCGAGGTATTCATCCAGCTCCATGATTTGCTTGCCCTCGAGATGGCCGCAACGGCGCGGGCGTCTCTGGTCTTCGAGCACGACGCCGGAAGCGCCCGACGCTTCGAGGAGGGAGACGACGTGGCAGGCCACTTCCGGGTCGCAGTACCCGTCGTCAATGTCCACCAGTATGTGATGCTGAGGCAGCACCGTGCGGATGCGTTGCACGCAGGCGACCATGTCCGACCAGGTGACAAAGCCGATGTCCGGCAGGCCGTAGAAACTGGCGGCGAAGCCGAAGCCGCTGACGAACAGCGCGTCAAAGTGCTGTCCAGCGATGCCTGCGGAGAAGACATCATAGACTCCGATGAACGGCGTGATTTCGCGCTGCCGAACGGCATCGCGCATCCGGCTGCCGGGCGACCGAGCATTGGAAATGGAGTGGCTCATGGTTTCTCCTGTTCGATGGGATCGAGGATTACGTTCGACTTCGGTCAAAAGCGATTGCCCAGATGCTCTGCCAGGTGACTGCGGATTTCCACTCTCCCTGCCGGCGCCCGCCGTGGCGGCACTGGCAATCGTCCCCTCCCTGCGTTATAGTTTGGTACCAAGGTACATACATACCAACGCGGAGGACACCGTCATGATACGCAGCGTGGCTCACGACTTTGACGTAGCGGCACCGATCGAGCTCGTGTTTCCCCTCTTCGACGCGCAACACGAAGCGGAGTGGGCGCCTGACTGGCGGTACACACCCCGTGAACCGCAGCCGTTTCGCACGACCCGCAATGCCGTCTTCGAGGTACCGCACAACGCGGTGTTCGATGATCCGCAGGCGCAGAGCCCCGAGCTGTGGGTCGTTCTGGAGTTCGATGCCGTTGCTCACCGCGTCGAGTATCTGGCAATCGACGGTCGCCACTTCGTGCGACGCGTGACGGTGACGTGCCAGCCGCACGGACGCGAAACACGCGTAAGCGTCCGCTACGATCTCACGGCGCTCGATGCCGATGCCCAGGCGAAACTAGGCCACTTCGATGATTCCTATCTGACCAGCTGGGAACAGCCGGTGCGTGACGCCGCACGCCGCCGCCTCGGAGCAGACGGATGAAGCCGCCAGCTACGACACTGGAATGCGTTTCTCGGGATCGACGAACGGCATCGCGACCACCGTCGCGATGCGCTTCCCCCACTCGCTCGCTACCGTCACTTTGGTGCCGGCTACGGCGAGTGCGTTCGGCAACCAGCAGTAGCCAATGTTCTTCTTGAGCCTGGGGGAGTAGATGGCCGAGGTTACCTGTCCGACCGACCGGCCCCGCGCTTCCGCCGGCCACTTCGTGAAGTTCAGTGCCGGGAACGGCTCGCCGTCGAGCTCGACGCCCGCGATCCGGCGTTCGACTCCGCGATCGCGGATGCGCCGCAGCGCGTCCATCGCCACGCAGTCGCCCTTCATGTCGAGGTCCACCAGCCGGCCGAGCCCGAGTTCATATGGGTTGTTCTCGTACGTCATGTCGGCACCCCAGTTGAAGATGCCGCCTTCGATACGACGGATGTCGCTCGGCCCTGTTGGACGGATGTCGTACGGCGTGCCGGCCTTCATGATCTTTTCCCACAGCTCGGTCCCGCGGGCTGCGTCGAGCAGATAGATCTCGTAGCCGATCTCGGAAGTCCAGCCGGTGCGCGTGATGATGACGGGGATACCGTCGACCTGCGCCTCACGGAAGAAGTAGTACTTGAGGTCGAGGATGGCGTCGCCGAAGAGCGTCCGCACGACGTCCCGCGATTTTGGCCCCTGGATCTGCAGCGGGTGGGCTTCGGCTTCACGGATCTCGACGTCGAGGCCGGATCTCGCCGCGAGACCCTTGGCGTAGAAGAGAGCGTCGCTCGATGCGAGCGCGAACCAGAACCGATTCTCTCCCATGCGAGTCATCACGGGATCGTTGAGAATTCCGCCGTCGGCCGCGCAGATGAGCACGTACTTCCCCTGCCCCACCGCGCAGGCAGACAGATCGCGTGGCGTCATCATCTGCGCCAGTCGGAATCCGTCCTTGCCCGATATCTCGAGACACCGCTCAACGGCCACGTCCCAGAGCGTCACGTGATTCAGGAGGTGCCAGTACTCTTTCTCGAAGTCGTCGAAGTGCGTGGGAAAGAGCATGTGGTTGTACACGGTGTAGCCGCGAGGACCGTGACGCTGCTCGGCCTCGTAGAAGGGCGAGCGGCGCAGGCGCGCGCCGCGCTGGACCAGGCTCATGTCGAATGGCGGCATTGGGGCTCTCCTTCAAGAAGAAAAAAATTCTACTCCCGCCGCATTTCATTCCGCCCCTGCTTCTTGATAGGTACTTTCCGCAGGGAACGCCCGGCCCGTCCTTAGAGCTTTTCCTTTTCGGCCTGCTGCGCCTTTTCCTGCTGGGCGCGCGCCCTGGTGATGGCATCGGTTTCGATCAGCAGCGATCCGGTCGCATCGCGCGAGCCACCGACGTAGCCCTCGAAGTTCACGGTGAGTCCCGGAAGATTCCAGCTCATCTCGAGCCCGAGCAGCTTCTTGCCGGCGTTGTTGGTCCACTCTTTCCAGCCAGACTTCGACGCGCCCTTGTATTTCTGCGTCAGCGCGGCGGCGACGTCCTTCTGCACGGCGATGCCGTGCGTGTCCATGAACACCGCGACCACACGTCCATCGACGAGGTGTACCCGATACTGGCAGAGCGTGACCCAACTGGGACATTTCGCCGCGGGCATGAGAATGGTTGCATCGTAGGGAATCGCCGTTGTGCCCCTGGTCCCGAGCGACTCCAGAGATCCAATCATCGATTCAACGCCCGCTGTCATCTTGTCGCTTCGGATACAAGTCGTGGACACGCCGGCACCGAAGACGCCGATCAGCGGCTGCGCGGGGCATTGCGGCAATCGTAGAGGTTCGCCCAGCGCGAGGCCGAAAACCGTGGTGTCGACGCTCGCGGCGCGCGCCCGCCGGAGCGCATCCTCGTGCGGGGCGAATGCCGCTGTCGGCGTGGGCGCAAGCTGTGCGGATGCCATGGGCGCGGCGGGGCCGGCCGTCAACGGGTTCGGCGCGCCTGCAGTCTGCACGGGGCTCGACGTAACGACCTCCGTACACGCCTTCGACGGTGGCGCAAATTGATCAAGCGGATGACTGTTGGCCGGCATCGCGAGCGCATCGCGCCATACCGATCCCGCGTTCGACAGTGCGGGCGTCAGCGCCCTCTGCACGTTTGCGTCGAAAAAACGATCGAACACGGCGCGATAGAACGCCGCTGAAAAGAGATACTTGCCGTAGCAACGGTTGAAGTCATAGCGCTCTTCACAATCGCGACCCTGACAGCCGACGGGCAGGATCGCCTCATCGTTGCGCTCCGCCGCCTTGTAGAGACCGTCGAGCTCGGCGATGCGCGCGGCTTCCGCGGGCGTGAACGCGTTGTTCCGCGCGCGGTCACCGGCCTGGGCGCGCACAATGCTGGCGAGGATGGACGCCGCGGCGCCGGTTCGCGCAAATTGGTCGCGCTGGCCGCTGGCTTTGACTGCGGCCTGCACGGCCGGCGCGCCCGGCACATCGATCGTGGCCGCGACGCCAGCGCGAACGGATGAAAAAAAGAGCAGGACCGTAAACGCGACAGTCAGGTGACGCATGAGGTTCACTCTGGTTGTTATTGTTCGATGCGTCAGCGCATTTTCCGCCCGGCTGCGCCAAGTTCCAATAGCACAAGGATTAAGAAGAAGCCGGGCTCGAAGCCCGGCTCCTTCTGTCGCAATCGACTGATCGATGGATTACTTGAGATTAAGCACCTGCACCGTCTCCGAGCCGAGGATGGTCCGGATCTTGGCGCGATCGAACTGCGACGCATTGGCCGCGGCTACTGAACCTTCGATCTGCTTGGAGATCTCGTCGCCCTTCGCGAGCGCGCCGTCGAGGGCCGCCCAGTTCTTGTAGGTGATGATCAAGAGCAGATCCGGATCATTCGGACCGCGCGATTCGCAGGCAACAACCTGGTAGCCGACGATGTAGCCGGCTTTCTTGGCGGCTTCCTGTTCAGCCTTCCACGTGGTGTCGAGCCACTTCATGTAGTCGTCGAACTTGCCGTCGACTGTCTTGATCCTCGACACGCTGACGACTTCGCCTTCCGAGTAGCTATGATCATCAGCGAGTGCGGTAATGCTTGTGGACGCGAAAAGTGCGAACGCCGCATAGGCGGCGAACCGATGCTTGATCGACATGAAATTCCCCTTTGGAAATTAGAGTTAGGATTTTTCTTGCAAAGCTCACTCGGATACGTCGCGCCTGAGCAGCGCCGACCCTGAGCGGGTGCCCGGCATACTACGCCTGTTCTATTGACATGCCAGCCATGCTTCGCGGCTGATCGCCCGGAAAGTGCATGGGCGCCCGGTATTCACCATCTTTTGACGCACAACGAGTCCCGGCAGCACTACTCCCGGCATTCGAAGCTCTCGGACTTCTCCATGTCTCCTGCACCGCCATATTGCGCATGCTTCGGATACGGGCAGAGCGGGCGGCTTCGTCCAGGGAATGCGTTGCCGGTGGCGACAACTGCATCCGGCGCGGTACCGTTCTCCACCCAATTCACCACGGCGTCGAGGAGGTCGAATCGATCGAGTGCCGCCTCGCCGCCCAGACAGTGGCTCATGCCTGGCACCAGGAACAGGCGGCTCCATTTCGTCACTGCGTCGCGGCCGCCGTTGTCGGCCGTCATGCGCTCGTAG
>JBGPLJ010000015.1:0-22734 GCA_041486385.1 Steroidobacteraceae bacterium | reverse complement strand
CTCAGTTCAAGAATCAGGATCCCTTCAAACCGCTCGCGAGCGGCGAGTTCCTGTCGCAGCTAGCGCAGTTCAGCACCGTCTCGGGCGTGCAGGATCTGCAGGCTTCGTTCAAGGCCATGTCGACGTCGCTCGTATCGAATCAGGCCCTGCAGGCGTCATCGCTCCTGGGCCGCTCCGTACTCGTGAAGCGCAGCGATGGCCTGCTGGCGGCCGGCGGCACAATCTCCGGAGCGGTCGATGTTCCGTCGAGCGTAACTTCGGTTGTCGTCAACATCACGGATCAGAACGGCCAGCTCGTCCAGCAGCTTGGCCTTGGTGCGCACGCCAAGGGGCTCGCGGAATTCACGTGGGACGGCAAGCTTGCGAACGGCGCTAGCGCCGCCCCCGGCATCTACACAATGACCGCACAGACGCTGGTGAGTGGCAGCAAGCAGGCGGCCGCCGATGTGTTGACGAGCGCGCGCGTGGAGAGCGTCACCATCGGCGCGGATCAGAGCGGCCTCACATTGAGTCTCGCGGGACTCGGTGACATCGCCTTCAGCGACGTGCGCCAGATCAAATAGCCCATCAATTTCCAAGCGAGGAAACTTCCCATGCCATTTCGTATCGCACTGAGCGGCCTGAATGCCGCGACCGCAGATCTCAACGTGACGGCGAACAACATCGCGAACTCCAACACGACCGGATTCAAGTCCTCGCGCGCGGAATTCGCGGATGTGTTCGCGGTCGGCTCGACCGACTTTCGCTCCAACCAGGTGGGCAACGGCGTGCGACTCTCAAAGATCGCCCAGGAATTCGCCCAGGGCAACATCACTTTTACCAACAGCAATCTCGATCTCGCAGTCAACGGCTCCGGCTTCTTTACGCTGCATGATCCGTCAGGCTACACCTATACGCGCAACGGCAGCTTCAGCATCGACCGCGACGGTTTCGTCGTCAGCGACAAGAATCAGCGCTTGCAGGTCTATCCCGCGCTTGCGGGTGGGGGCTTCAATACCGGCACGTTGTCCGATCTCAGTCTGCAGACGACGCAAAGTCCGCCGCAGGCGACGACGAGCGGCGACGTAGGCGTCAATCTACCTGCCAATGCGACGGCACCCGCAGTAGCACTGTTCGATCCCACAAATCCGCTGAGTTACACGAATAGTACGTCGACAGCGGTGTACGACTCGCTCGGCAATCTCTACACCTCTACGTTCTATTTCATCAAGGGTGCGGCGGCAAACGCCTGGAACGTTGCGATGACCGTGAATGGTACGCAGGTGGGCGGCCTTTCTCCGCTTACCTTCAGTTCGACAGGTCAGGTTGCGACCCCCGTGGGCGGCAACATCACGTTTCCGGCGTTCACTCCGCCCGGCGGAGCGCTGCCGATCAACATGACGTTCAATTTCAACACCTCGACGCAGTTTGGCGATCAATTCGGGGTCAACACCTTGACGCAGGACGGCTTCGCTTCCGGCCGCCTCACGGGCATCGACATCGACAAATCGGGCGTCGTCTTCGCGCGCTTCACCAACGGCCGCGCGACGCAGCTCGGTCAGCTGGCGCTATCGAATTTCCCGAATCCGCAGGGTCTGCGCCAGCTGGGCGACACGACCTGGAGCGAGACGTTCGACGCCGGTAACGTCATTCGCGGCGCTCCCGGCTCGGCGAGCTTTGGTCAAATCCAGGCCGGTGCAATCGAGGAATCCAACGTCGATCTGACGAAAGAGCTCGTCAACATGATCACGGCGCAGCGCAACTTCCAGGCGAACGCGCAGATGATCACGACGTCCGATCAGATCACACAGACTGTCATCAACATCCGGTAACGGCACCAATACCCCGCGCCATGGACAAGATGATCTATGTTGCGATGACCGGCGCCAAGCAGGTGATGCAGGCGCAGGGCATCAACAACCACAATATCGCCAATGCGAGCACGACCGGCTTTCGCGCCGACATGCACAGCTTCAACAGTTATCCGATCTACGGCGATGGTTTTCCAACCCGCGTCAATGCAGTGGCCGAGAACAACGGCTTCGACGACAGCGCCGGCACGATCGCCGACACCGGCGGCAAACTCGACGTCGCGATCCGGGGCTCGGGTTGGATCGCGGTGCAGGCCGCTGACGGCAAGGAAGCGTACACGCGCATGGGGAATCTGCGGATCACGGACACGGGGCTCCTCGAGACCGCGGCCGGTCAGCCGGTGATCGGGGACGGCGGACCGATTTCGATTCCACCGAGCAATGAGATCACGATCGGTGGTGACGGCACGATCTCCGTCGTTCCCCAGGGGCTGGGGCCGGAGACGGTGTCATCGGTGTCGCGCATCAGGCTCGTCGATCCGGATCGCAAGCAGCTGGTGAAAGGTGACGATGGTCTGATGCGCCTTAAGTCGGGTGCAACCGCACCCGCATCGGCCGATGTGCAGCTCGTATCCGGGGCGCTTGAGTCAAGCAACGTCAATCTGCCGCAGGCGCTGATCAGCATGATTGAACTGTCGCGCCTATTCGATCTCGAAGTGCGCGCCATGGCGACTGCCGAACAGACCGAAGCCCAGGCAACGAAGCTCCTGTCGCTCAACTGATGATGACAACACGGAATTAGAAAATGAATCCAGCACTCTGGGCCGCCAAGACCGGGCTCGACGCACAGCAGGTGCGCATGACGGTCGTCTCGAATAACCTCGCGAACGTCAACACGACCGGCTTCAAGCGCGGGCGCGCGGTGTTCGAGGATCTCCTTTATCAGAACATCCGTCAGGTCGGTGCGCAGACGTCTCAGAACACGCAGTATCCGTCCGGCCTGCATCTCGGCACCGGCGTACGCGTAATAGCCACCGAGAAGATGTATGCGCAGGGGAGCCTGGTCCAGTCGTCCGAGCCCCTCGACATGGCCATTGAAGGTCGCGGATTCTTTCAGATACTCCTGCCCGACGGCACGCTTGGGTACACGAGGGCCGGGGAGTTCCAGCTCGATTCTCAAGGCCAGGTTGTGACATCGAGCGGCTATGCACTGCAGCCGCCCATCAGCATTCCGAGCGACGCAACGGCCATCACGATCGGGCGCGACGGCACGGTAAGCGCCAACCTGCCGGGCCAATCGGCGCCCACTCAGATCGGAACACTGCAACTCGTCGATTTCATCAATGCGCCGGGCCTGCAACCGAAAGGCGAAAACCTGTTGCTCGAATCCGCCTCAAGCGGCCCGCCGCAGGTCGGCACGCCGGGCCTCAATGGCCTGGGCACCCTGCTGCAGGGTGAGCTCGAAGCCTCGAACGTCAACGTCGCTGAAGAACTCGTCGACATGATCGAGACGCAGCGCGCCTATGAGATGAATTCGAAAGCGATCGCAACGACCGATCAGATGCTCCAGTACGTCACCAACAACCTGTAAGCGTATGAAATCTTCTCCTGACCGGATCGTACTGGCATTGATCGCGAGCGGAGCGCTCGCGGCCTGCAGCATCATGCCGCACGAGGCCAAAGACATCGCGCCGCCGGCGACAACCGTGCTGCCGCCAGCGGCGGCGCCCGCGCCCGGCGCCGTCTTTCAATCCGGGCGCGAGGTCGCGTGGCTCGAGGACATCAAGGCACATCGCGTCGGAGACATCATCACGATCCGGCTGCAGGAAGCGACGCAGGCAAGCAAGACATCTTCGACCAAGACCAAGAAGGACACCTCGGTCGCAAATGCCGCACCGACCCTCCTCGGACGGGGCGTGACCGTCAACGGCACGCCTGTGCTCGCGAACACGCTCGACGGCTCCCAGCAATTCCAGGGCGATGGCTCATCGAGTCAGAGCAACAGCCTCGACGGCAGCATCACGGTCACGGTGATCGAGAGATTGCCGAACGGGAATCTCGTTCTGCAGGGCGAGAAGTGGCTGACGCTCAATCAGGGCGATGAGTACATCAAGATCACGGGCATCGTGCGGCCGTACGATGTCGGCACCGACAACTCGGTGACCTCCGACAAGATCGCGAATGCGCGTATCAGCTACAGCGGCCGCGGCGCGCTCGCCAATACGAATCAGGCCGGCTGGCTTGCGCGGTTCTTCAATTCCAAGTGGATGCCATTCTGATGGCAACCCGATTGCCGCCGCAGTCGATCGGCTCGCGCATCCTCGGCGCCGCTCTTGCCGCGACTTTCGCGATGCTCGCAACACCCGCAAGCGCGGAACGGGTGAAGGATCTCGCTACGGTCGCCGGCGTGCGCATCAATCAACTCCTCGGCTACGGCCTCGTCGTCGGGCTTGACGGCACAGGCGATCAGACAAGCCAGGCGCCATTCACCGTGCAGAGCTTGAAGAACATGCTGTCGCAGCTCGGCGTCACGGTCCCGGCGAACGTCAATCCGCAGCTGAAGAACGTCGCCGCAGTGACCGTGCAGGCAGAGCTTCCGCCCTTTGCGAAGCCAGGCCAGACGATCGATGTGACCGTGTCATCCATCGGCAATGCGAAGAGTTTGCGCGGCGGCGCGCTGCTGATCACCGCGCTCAAGGGGCTCGATGGCCAGGTTTACGGCATTGCGCAGGGCAATCTGATCGTAAGCGGCTTTGGCGCCGAAGCGAATGACGGATCGAAAGTGACCGTGAATATCCCGAGCTCCGCGCGTATTCCGAATGGCGCGACCGTTGAGCGGGCGAGTCCCAGTTCGTTCGCCCAGGGCGAGGCGCTGGTCCTGAACCTGCACACTGCGGACTTTACTACTGCCACGCGGCTCACCGAACGGGTCAACGCGGCGATCGGCGCCGGCACGGCCCGTACGCTCGATGGAACATCGGTCCAGGTCGTTGCGCCCGCGGATACGGACCAGCGCGTCGCCTTCATCTCGGTGCTCGAAAATCTCGAAGTCGAGCCGGGCGACGCTCCGGCCCGCGTGATCATCAATTCGCGCACGGGCACCGTCGTCATCGGGGCGCATGTCACTGTAAGTCCAGCCGCGGTCGCGCACGGCTCGCTCTCGGTGACTATTCGTGAAGATGAGCTCGTGAGCCAGCCACCGCCGCTTTCGACACAGGGGCAAACGGCGGTTGTTCCGGACTCGAGCATCGAGGTCAAGCAGGACGGCAGCCGCATGTTCCTGTTCCAGCCCGGCGTCACGCTCGATGAAATCGTGCGCGCCGTGAATCAGGTCGGCGCCGCACCAGGGGATCTCGTCGCGATTCTCGAAGCGCTGCGCGAAGCGGGGGCATTGCACGCGGAACTCATCGTGATCTGATTTTTTGCTCCCTCGCCCCTGCAAGGGGAGAGGGCTGGGGTAAGGGGTCTTGAACGACACATTGCCAACGATAACGCCCGCCGACATCAAGTCGTCCACTGACTTCAGTGGTCTCGCTGCATTGCGCAACCAGGCGAAGAGCCAGTCGCCCGGAGCGTTGAAGGCGGTCGCGCAGCAATTCGAGTCGCTCTTTCTCGACATGATGATGAAGAGCATGCGCGAGGCGAATCTTGGCAGCGGTCTATTCGACAGCGATGACTCGCAGTTCTATCAGGAGATGTGGGACAAGCAGATCTCTCTGCAGATGTCGAAGGGCAAGGGCTTTGGCATCGCGGACATGATGATGCGTCAGCTCATGCAGCAGACAGGCGTCGCGCAACCGCCAGGCGCGGACGCAACAGCGCCTGCCACCGATCCCGTCAGCTTTGTGCGGAACGTGCTGCCCCTTGCCGAACGTGCCGCAGCGAAGCTCGGTACGCACCCGATTGCGCTCGTAGCGCAAGCCGTACTGGAAACGGGGTGGGGCACTAGGATTCCGAAGCAGGCAGATGGCTCCTCCAGCAATAACCTTTTCGGCATCAAGTCCGGCGGCGGTTGGGCCGGCCCACAGGCCGTGAGCCGCACTCTCGAGTTTCAGAATGGAGCGCTCACTGCAAAGCAGGACGCGTTTCGAGCCTATGGATCCAGCGAAGAGGGCTTCTCGGATTATGTTCAATTATTAACGGGCAATCCCCGCTACCAGGCAGTGCTCGCGGCAGGCAAAGACCCTGTGCGCTTTGCTCAGGCCCTGCAGGATAGTGGCTACGCTACGGATCCGAATTACGCTAGCAAAATCAAGGCGATATACGAAAGTGAGCCGATGCGTGCTGCGCTCGCACAACTCAAGGATGGGACACTCGTGCCGACTCCAGACTCAGGCGGGTTGGGTCGCTAGACCGACCCGCCTCTTATTAATAGCTATTGAGGACCGGGCATGGCCGACCTCCTGCGAATTGGGCTCTCGGGGTTGATCGCGTTTCAACGCGCGCTCGCCACCACCGGGCACAATATCGCCAACGCCAATACGGACGGCTACAGCCGCCAAATGACGGACCTCGTGGCGCGCCCGCCCCAAGGCTCGGGCGGCGGCTTCGCCGGCAACGGCGTGGACGTGCAAAGCGTTCGGCGGCTGTTCGATCAGTTCGCGGTGAATAATCTGCGCACGGCGAATTCGAACTCGGGCCTTGCCGGTTCGGTTGCCACGTTCGCCGGCCAGGTCGATAACATTATTGGCGACCCGGCGACCGGAATCGCTTCGGGGCTCCAGGATTTCTTTAACGCCTGGCAAGATGTAGCCAACAATCCCGGATCAACGTCGACACGGCAGGTCCTGGTAGGACAGGCGCAGACTCTTGCCAGCCGCTTTGCCGATGCCAGCACACGTCTCGACAACGTATCGACCGAACTGAACAGCCGTATTCGCGCTGACGTTGGTCAGATCAATAACATCGCGACGTCGCTCGCGAAGATCAATGACGACATCGTCAACGCATCGGGCTCGTTTTCCGGCCAACCGCCGAATGACCTGCTCGACAAGCGCGATGCGCTGATCACGCAACTCTCGCAGCTCACCAACGTCAGTACGACCGTCGAGAACGATGGAGCTGTCAATGTCTTCATCGGCAATGGCCAGCCGCTCGTGTTGCGAAATACGGCGCTCGCGCTCAGCACCGTGCCGAACGCGAACGACCCATCAAATCTCGATGTGCTGTACGCCGGCACGGGCGGTACCACTGTCATCACGCCCGCACTGACGGGCGGCGAACTGGGCGGCTTTCTCAAAGTACGGGATCAGCTGCTAGACCCGGCGCGCGATCAGCTCGGACTCATAGCGATCGGCCTTGCGCAGACTGTCAATTCGCAGCAAGCATCGGGCCTCGATCTGCGTGGGCAGCTTGGCTCGGCATTCTTCAGCGTTGCCGTGCCGCAGGTTCTGCCGCGATCCAGCAACACCGGAAATGCAACGGTCGCCGCGACGGTGAGCAATGTGAGCGCGCTCACCGGCGACGAATACGATCTGCGTTACGACGGCACGAATTATTCCTTGCGACGAGTCAGTGACGGCTCGAGCGTTGCTCTTAGCGGTGTGGGCACAGTCGTGAGCCCGCTGGTCGCCGAGGGCATTTCAATTGTGGTGAGCGGCGCCAATGTCGCCGGCAATGCTTTCCGCATTCAACCGACGCGGCTTGGCGCTCAGTCCCTTACGGCGGTGATCAGCGATCCGCGCGGGGTCGCCGCGGCGGGTGCCATCCGCACGTCGGCTACCGTTGCGAACGCGGGCGGCGCCACAATCTCCCAGGGCGAGGTGCTCGACGCCACAAATGCAAGCCTCCTCACAACGGCGACCATTCAATTTGTTACGGCGACGACCTACAGCGTCAACGGCGGCGCGCCCATTGCCTATACCAGTGGCGGTAACATCGATGTCAACGGCTGGCGAGTGCAGGTCACCGGCGCGCCGGCCATTGGCGACACCTTTGTCGTTCAGGCCAACACAGGCGGCGTAGGCGACAACCGCAATGCGCTGCTCGCTGCCGGTATACAGACCCGCGGCGTTCTTGCGGGCGGCACCGCGAGCCTGAACGACGTATTCGGCGGCCTGGTCGGAACCGTCGGCACCCGAGCGCAGCAGGCGAACGTCAATCGAGATGCGCAGTCAGCGATCGCGAGTCAGGCTCTGGCAACCGTGCAGTCGGCGTCCGGCGTGAATCTCGATGAAGAAGCGGCCAATCTGCTGCGCTGGCAGCAGGCTTATCAGGCCGCCGCACAGACCATCGTAGTTGCCAAGACGATTTTCGACACACTGATTGCCGCCGTGCGCGGTTAGCCCGGTTCTCAATTCACTGGTGCTGAGCGCTCCGTGCGGAAAACAGGAACCTTGATATGAGAGTCACTACAAGTTTGCTACGGGACGTCTGGCTCCAGGCCCTGACCGACACGCAGGCGCAGCTCGCGCGAACGCAGAATCAGGTGTCCACAGGCCTCAAGTTCTCGCGGCCCGCCGAGAATCCAGTCGGCGCGGTACAGGTGCTCGACCTGCAGCGGGCGCTTTCCGAAAGCTCCCAGTATTCCCGCAACGCCGACCTCGCAACGAACCGCCTCGGTGTCGAAGAGACGACGCTCGCGAGCGTGGGCGACGTGTTGCAGCGTCTGCGCGAGCTCGCAGTGGAAGCGAACAACGCGACGCAGACGAACGAGACGCGTGCTGGCATCGCGACCGAGGCGCGCCAGGCGCTTGATAGCCTCGTGCAGCTCGCCAACACCAAGGACGGCAGCGGCAACTATGTTTTTTCCGGATTCAGCACGCAGACCCAGCCTTTCACCCGGACCGGCACAACCGTGACCTACGCGGGCGATCAGGGCCAGCGCCAAATACAGATTGGAGCGAGCCGCACGCTCGCCGACAGCGACAACGGCGCCGCGGTGTTTCAGGCGATCGCGAACGGTAATGGGGTGTTCACCCTGCAATCGGCCGCAACCAACACCGGCACAGGCGTTCTCGGGCAGCGCACCGTGACCGACCCGACCCAATACGACCGCGGCACCTATGCCATCAATTTCACCAGCCCGACCACCTATGAAGTTCGCGATGCAGCGAACGCCCTGGTGACGAGCGGCACTTTCGCGCCTGGCCAGTCGACCTCGGTGCAGACAATCGCCTTTCGCGGCATCCAGTTCGAGATCTCCGGTGCGCCGGCGACAGGCGACAGTTTTCAGGTGGCCGCCAGCCGCAACCAGGACTTGTTCACCAGCGTGCAGAATTTCATCACGGCACTCGATAGCGGCGCGAGCAACCCCGCCGGGCAGGCGTCCATAAACAATCAGATTGGCAACTTTCTTGCCGATGTCGATCAGTCGATCAATCATGTGATCGACGTGCGCGCGCAGGTGGGTGGCCGACTCAATACGCTCGATGCGCAGAAGAATATCAATGCGGATGTTGATATCCAGAGCAAGTCGCTCCTCTCAGACCTTCAGGACCTCGACTACGCCGATGCCCTGTCACGCCTGAATCTGCAGCTGACGGGTCTTCAGGCTTCCGAGAAAGCGTTCGCCCAGACGCAGGGCCTGTCACTCTTCAACTATATCTGAAGGCAGCCAGGCTGCCGGCCAGCCTCGCCGGCCCGGGCGCTCGCCGCGCGCTGCCCGCTCCCCGAATTCTTGAGCTTCAGTCGCTTGAAATGTGACACGGGTTCTTGTCGCAATCTGTTAAGTGGTGGCGGGCGTTAAAGATTCCAACGATCGCACCGATAAAGCTCCTGAGCGTGGTTCACCGGCCCGCGCCTTGAGGTTCTCGAACCCGGGCCCGACGACCACAAGTAGTTACAGCAGGCCCCTTTTGGCTGGCCGGTTTCAATATAGATCAGGAGTTCGAAAATGGCTCAAGTCATCAACACCAACATCGCTTCGCTCAACGCGCAGCGCAACCTGTCGACGTCGAAATCCGCGTTGGCCACCGCCCTGGAGCGGTTGTCATCCGGTCTACGCATCAACAGCGCCAAGGACGATGCGGCGGGCCTTGCGATCTCGGATCGGTTTACGACGCAGATCCGCGGCCTCGACCAGGCGGTTCGCAATGCGAACGACGGTATCTCGCTGTCACAGACGGCGGAAAGCGCGCTCGGTGAAGCGACCAACAACCTTCAGCGTATCCGTGAAATCGCGGTGCAGGCGGCCAACGCCAGCAACAGCGCCTCGGATCGCGCGGCCCTTGACCAGGAAGTGCAACAGCGCATCGCGGAAGTGGAACGTATCGCCACGCAGACCGCGTTCAACGGTCAGAAAGTGCTCGACGGCACATTTGGAACGGCGACCTTCCAGGTCGGCGCCAACGTCGGCGAGACCATCTCCCTCAATCTGTCGACCAGCGTGCGCAGCACGGCCATCGGCAAAACGGCCGACTACGTCAGTGGCACCGCCGCTTATGTGACAACCTCGAACGTCGGCCAACAGGGTGCGGGCGTCGACGTGACGGCCATTTCCTCGGGCGATGTGACGATCGCGATCGGAACTCAGTCGGCAGTCACGGTGCAGGCCTCGGTCGCGGGTTCAGCCACCGGCCAGACCGCGGGCAGCGCCTATGCGAAGGCCCAGGCGATCAACGCCTCGGGTATCGGCGGCCTGACGGCTACAGCCGACACAACGTCGCAGTACAACCTCGGCGCCACCGCGATCTCGGCAACGCAGACGGGCTACAACCTGACTGTCAACGGCGTCGCGATTTACACGAGCTATAGCGGCGTTGCATCCGGCCTGGTCACTTCGGATCAGATGGTCTCTGCGATCAATGCCAACACGAGTGCTACGGGCGTGACGGCGTCTTACGACTCGGTCAATACCCGCATCACGTTCAATGCCGTGGATGGCCGCAACATTGCGATCACCCAGAGCAGCACCACGAACGCCACGACGGGTACCGGCGAAGGCATCGGCGTTAAGGAAGGCACAAACAACGCCGCGAACACAGCCACATTGGTTAACGGGGCGGGTGCCAGCACCAGCGTGACCGACGTTGGAACCATTCGCCTGACGGCGGCCGCTACCATCACCATCGGTGGTGCAACACCGGCGCGTATCGGCTACACGGCGACCTCGCTTGCTCTCGGCAACTCGGCGTTGAATTCAACGTCCGTTACGACGGTCGCGAATGCCAACACGACGATCGGCCGGGTCGACGCGGCACTGACTTCAATCAGCAGTCTGCGTAGTACCTTCGGCGCTATTCAGAACCGCTTCGAATCGACGATTGCCAACCTGCAGGCGGTGAACGAAAACCTGCAAGCTTCCCGTAGCCGCATTCTGGATGCCGATTTCGCGGCGGAGACGGCTAACCTGACGCGGGCTCAGATCCTGCAGCAGGCCGGCACGGCGATTTTGGCGCAAGCGAACGCCGTTCCGCAGGGTGTTCTCGCCCTGTTGCGGTAACAAGTTCTCATCGATCTCGTTAAGAGATCGGGGTCAGTGATCGGGATCGACCATCGTTCGATTCCACGGCGAGCAAGGATCAGGTCCGGACAAGGATGTCCGGCCAGCGGCCGACAACTGACCCTAGGGTGAGGAACCGGACATGACCAAGGCGGGCTCATGACGAACGACATCGTGGCGAGCGTAACGCTCGACTCGCATCCGGTGCAGGTCAACCGGACGCGTGAAACAGTGGACGTGATGTCTGCAAGCGGCAAACCCTTGCCGCGTGGCGGCACGCCGGCGCCCCAGCCGCCTCCGGCTGAGGCACCGAAGATCGACCTCAGTCGTGCGATTGCCAACATCAACAACTTCCTGCAGGAGAATCAGCGCGGCCTGAGGTTCCAGGTCGACAAGGCCTCGGGCCGGACCATTATTACGGTTATCAATCCGGTCAACGGCGAGATCGTCCGGCAGATTCCGCCGCAGGAACTCCTGGACATCGCGCGCGATCTCAAAGCGTCCGGCATCCTGGTGAATTCCCGCGCGTGAGGGAACGAGAGACGTCCGTTGTCTCCCTTCCTGGCACGACGCTTGCTCCTTAGTTAGACGAGCGGATGGTTGGACGAGAGCGGGGCGCACGGCTGAATCGGAATTGGGGTGTTCATGGGATCGATCGTTACTTCCGGCATCGGCTCTGGCCTCGACATTGCGGGCATCGTCCAGCAATTGGTCGCGGTCGAAGGCAATGCTACCAGCGCCCAGCTCGATTCCAGGGAAGCGAAGCTGCAGGCGAAGCTCTCGGCGTACGGCTCGCTGCGTGGCGCGATTGCAAGCCTGCAGAGCGCCATCGCGCCCCTGAAAGACCCCACGAAGTTTCAGGCTCGCGCGGTGTCGGTCGGCGACATCAATGTGCTGACCGCGTCGGCCGACTCCAGCGCCGCAACCGGTAGCTACGCAGTCGAGGTGGAGCGGCTCGCGAAAGCGGCAAAGCTTCAGTCAACGCATTTCACCAATGCGGATACCGTGGTTGGCACGGGTACGCTGACGGTCAAGCTCGGCACGAGCAATATCGTGCTCACCATCGATTCGAGCAACAACACACTCGCGAAGATACGCGATGCGATCAACGGCGCGACGGGCAATCCCGGCGTTGCCGCAACCATCGTTACCGGAGTCGATGGGGCGCATCTCGTCCTGACTGGCACCCAAACCGGTACCGCAAATGCGATCACCGTCACCCAGAGCGGCGGCGATGGCGGCCTCGCGCCGCTCGTCTACGACCCGGTCAATGCCATCACGAACATGACGCAGGTCCAGGCGGCAATCGATTCGCGCGTCGTGATCGATGGCATTGCAGTCGAAGGTGCGACCAACTCTGTGTCGACCGGCGTGACCGGCCTGACGTTGAACCTCGTTGCGCAAAGCGCTGCCGATGTCACGACGGCGGTCAGCATCAGTTTCGATCAGACCGCCGCCCGCAAAGCGATCAACGACTTCGCCACTGCGTATAACGCCCTGGTTACCGGCCTCAAGCCGCTGGGCAGCTTCGATGCCACCTCCAAGGTCGCCGGGCCACTGCTCGGCGATTCGACTCTGCGCGACTTCCTCACCGCCGCGCGGCGCGCCATCAACGGGAACGTGAACGCGAGTTCGAGTCTTACCAACGTTTCGCAGGTCGGTGTCTCCTTCGCGCTCGACGGCACGATGACTGTGGACGCCACCAAGCTCGGTACGGCGCTCGGCAGCCAGTTCGATTCCGTCGGTAGTCTCTTCGCATCCACCGACGGTATTGCCAAACGTTTGGACTCGCTGCTCTCGCTATACACCGGATCCACCGGGCTGATCGACGCGCGCACGCAGGGCTTGCAAGGCAGCATTAGCGACATCGGCGATGCGCGCACTGCGCTGCAGACTCGCCTCAACGCATTGTCCACGCGGCTGAAGGCGCAGTTCAACGCGATGGACACGATGATCGCGCAGCTGCGTACGACCAGCACCTTTCTGACACAGCAATTCGCGACGCTCTCCGCCACCACGATCGGCACCGGGAAATAACGCCTGCGGGCAAGAGGAACGCATGTACAGCGGTTCACCAACGCACGGAGCAAAGACATACAGGGGCGTCGCTGCCCAGGGACAGGTTCTGACAGCCGATCCGAAGCAACTCATCGGGTTGCTGCTCGGTGGCGCGATCGATCGCATCAGCGAAGCGCGCGGCCACCTCGATCGCGGCCAGGTCGCGCGCAAGGGCGAAGCGCTCGGCCGCGCCCTCGCCATCATTGGCGAATTGAACGGCAGTCTCGATCTTGGGCAGGGCGGTGAAATCGCCGCCAATCTGCGCGGCCTTTACGACTATGCCGTACGCCGCCTGACTGAAGCGAACCTGCGAAACGACGGCGGCGTGCTCGATGAAATCGCTGGATTGCTGCGCGAGATCAAGTCCGGCTGGGATGCGATCAGCGCCGCACCGGCGGCTCCTTGAATTCCATGTCAGCCGCGACCAAGGCCATGGGCACCGAAGCGTTGCTCGTGCGTGCACTCGAAGAGACCCGCGCAGTCGAGCGGTTGATCGAACAGGGTGAGTGGCAGCAGGCGGTAGACCACAATGCGGCGCGGCAACGCCTCCTCGTCGAAGCCTTCGGTCACGAGCCAGGCGCGATCGCGCGCGGCGCAACACCACATCTGAAGGCGATCACCGATGAAATCCTTGCGCTCAACGATCGGCTCATCGGCCTCGCCGAACACCGGCGCCGCAGCGTTGAGCGCGAGAGCGATGTATTGCAGCTTGGTCAACGCGCCGCCGCCGCTTATCATCGCGCGGGTTCCAACCGGTAACTCAAAGCGACCCGCACCATGGTGGCACCTCGCAAGAACGCACCTCTGGCCGAAGGCAACCAGGCGACCGCCACGGCGGTAGGTCTCGCCTATCATGATTCCATGCCGCTCGGCTTTCGCCCACTCGCGGCGCTGCCCGACGAACCGGAGCTGCTGCGCGTCAACACCGAGAATCTGCAAATTCTGGCGCTTGACGCCGCGCTCGAGGAGCGCCATCCCGTCGATCCCAAGGATGACGACGCGGTCATGCGCCACGAGCTCGAGCGGCTCGAATCGAAGTTGAACATCATCATGCAACTCCTGTCGCGCCTGCTCTCGCGCGAGAATGCCGCACCAGTCGAGCACAAATTCCGGCTGGCAGGGGACGGCATCGCGTGGGACCACGACGTGCCGCTCAAGCTCGAAAGCATTGGCGTCGTCGCGCTCCACATCAATCGCTCGTTGCCGTACCCGCTCGAACTGGTGGGGCGCGTCGTTGGCTGCCAGCAGACAGGCGCCATCTATCGCGTCGCCTTTGTATTCGAGGGGGTGGCGGCCAATGTCATCGAGCTTCTCGAAAAGATGATCTTTCGCCACCATCGGCGCGCTGTAGCGGACGCGCGCTCCGCGCATCGAAATGCATGAGCCGTAGCGGGCCTTGCGAATTTCTCGGCGGCCTGCCTTCAAAAAACACTGATGCCCTATTAAGGGCTCCCCCTAGAGCAGTTCCGGCGCTTGCCTCATTACTGACAGCGCACGCGTTTCCGTACGATCCCCCTCCGTTGCAACGCAGAATGATTCGCGTCAACGCTTTACAACAATAATGTCGACAGCGAGAGAGTATTAGGTCCGAGGACGGGAGCCCGGAACCCAGGTGATTGAGCACAAGGTCCTTGTCATAGAGCCGGACTCGCGTCGGGCGCAGTCCTGGCACAGCATCCTGCGTCGTCTGTCCTATCAGCCAATCGTCGTTTCCGACATGACCGCCATCGAATGGCCGGATCCCAACCAGCTCGACTGGCTTGCCGTGATGCTCGGGACGGGCAGCTCGTCGGCGTCGATCGCGCAATTATCGGAGCGTCTGCGCAGCTACGGCGTCGTTCTGCCGCTCGTGTGCGCGTCGGACGACGCGGCAAATGCAGCGAACTGCGCGCAATCGGACGGCGCCGGTTGCGATTCCCTGCCGCGCCTGCAGCTCGAGCTGCCCATTCGTTCACCGCAACTGACGAGCGTCCTGCGCCAATGCGTTGCCTTGCGCAGCGCATTGCCCGCCAGATCGCCGCCGCGCTTCTGTCCGGTTGGCCGCGGCAATGCGATGAGCTCGATCCATCGATTGATTCGCCAGGTCGCCGCGTTCGACAGCAACGTGCTGCTGCTGGGCGAGTCGGGCACGGGCAAGGAACTGGTCGCGCGGCACGTGCACGAGTTGTCGGAGCGCGCCATGCAACCGTTCGTGCCGGTCAATTGTGGAGCGATTCCCGCGGATCTGCTCGAGAGCGAACTGTTCGGTCATGAGAAGGGCGCTTTCACCGGCGCGCTGGCAACGCGGCAGGGGCGCTTCGAATTTGCGGAGGGCGGCACGCTCTTCCTCGATGAGATTGGCGACATGAGCCTCGCCATGCAGGTGAAGCTCCTCAGGGTTCTGCAGGAACGCAGCTTCGAACGCGTGGGGAGCAACCGCACGATTCGCTGCAACGTGCGTATTGTCGCGGCGACTCACCGCGATCTTGAGGCGCTGATCGCCGAGGGGCGCTTTCGCGAAGACCTCTTCTACCGCCTGAATGTCTTTCCGATCGCGCTGACGCCGCTGCGTGATCGGATCGAGGATCTGCCGCATCTGGTCGAACACCTGCTCGAGCGTAACGCGCGCGTCGCCGCGCGCATTCAGCTCACGCCGCGCGCACTCGCGGCGCTCGCGCGTTGCCGCTGGCCGGGCAATGTGCGTGAACTCGCGAATCTGCTCGAACGCCTCTGCATCCTGCATCCGGGCGCGAAGGTCGATCTCGAACAGTTGCCGGAGCGCTATCGGCCGGCGGGCGCTTTACAAGCCAGCACGGCGCCCACCGCGAGACCGCAAGTGTCACTCCCGGTGAAATCCCCGACGACCACGGCCGTGAGCGAGGACTCCTCCGACCTCGACGCGCTGCCAAGTACCGGCTTCGATCTGAAGGATCACCTGTGCACTATCGAGGTCGGGCTCATCCGGCAGGCGCTGACTGAAGCGGGTGGCACGGTCGCTGAGGCCGCGCGGCTTCTCAGAATGCGTCGCACGACCCTCGTCGAGAAGCTGAAGAAGTATCGTCTGAGCGCAGTTGATCTCGTCTGATCTTTATTGATCTGGGCACGGTGCACGCGTGCGTCGGCTTTTTGACGGCGCGGGAATTCTCCGCCGCGCAAATATCGTAAGCGCTTGATTTCCTTTCCGCAGAGTCTGTCGGCACAGAACTTGCTTTCCAGTAAGACGGCATGCTCGCAAGCGACCACAGAACTCTTACCGACGCGTTCTCGACCTTCAGCCGGGTCTCGGCTCAGCTCGAGACGTCGTATCGTGATCTCGAACAGCAGATCGCGGGTCTCAATGCGGAACTTGGCGAGGCGCGCCGCGCGCAGGCTGCGCAGGCCGAGGAGAACCGGCAGCTCGCCGAGCGTCTAGCCGAGCTCATCGGCGCGTTGCCCGGTGGCGTCGTCGTACTCGATGCCGCGGGCACGATCGTCGACAGGAATCCGGCGGCGCGCGATCTCATCGGTGATCCCCTCGTCGGAGAAACCTGGCGGAACGTGGCGATGCGCGCACTGCAAGGCGTAAGTCGCCTCGGCGGCGAGTTCACGCTGGCGAACGGACGACGCGTAACACTGGCCGAGCGCCCGCTCAAGGCAACCGGTGGGCGCATCGTGCTGGTGAGTGATATCACCGAGACGAGCCTCGTGCGGGAGCTCCTCGAACGCAACAAGCGGTTGACCTCGATGGGCGAGATGGCCGCCGTGCTCGCACATCAAGTGCGCACGCCGCTCGCGGCGGCGCTTCTCTACGCGTCGCAGGTCGCGCGCAAGAGTCTGCCGGGCGATGAGCGCGCCCGCTTCGCGGACAAGCTGATCGCGCGACTCGACGACATGGAACGGCTGGTCGCGGACATGCTCGCATTTACGCGCGGCGGCGGCCGGCCGGCGGACGAGTTCAGTGTCAGCGCCCTGATGGAGCAGGTCGCGCAGTGTCTCGAGCCACGCCTCGCGCGGCGCGCGCGGCTCACGATTCGCACTCTCGCCCCCGACTTGAAACTCAAGGGTAACGCCCAGGCGCTCGCCGGTGCGCTGCTCAACCTGGCGAACAATTCGCTCGACGCCGGCACTGAAGGACTCGAGCTCGTGATCGAAGCCCGGCGCGGCGAGAGCGGTGTGGAGCTGCGTGTGCGTGACAATGGCCCGGGAGTTCCCGAGGATCTGCGGCAACGCATCTTCGAACCCTTCTTTACGACGCGCAGTCGCGGCACCGGTCTCGGCCTGGCAGTAGTCAAGGCGGTCGCCGAGGCCCACGGCGGCACTGTCGAGCTTGAAGGCACTCAAGCCCCCGGCGCCTGCTTCGTCCTGCGACTCCCGGAACTCACGACCGAAACGCATCGCGGCGCGTCCGCATGAGAGCTTCAACATGAGTATGGGACGCACCCAGGTGCTCATCGTCGAAGACGACGCGGCGCTGCGTGAAGCCCTTACCGATACACTTGCGGTCGCGGGCTACGCGGTGCTCGCGGCGGCGAACGGCGCGGATGCGCTAGCCATCTGCGCGCATGACAGCGTTGACGTCGTCGTGAGCGACGTCGCGATGCAACCGATGGACGGTCAGGCGCTGCTCGCCGAGATCCGCCGGCGCCATCCGGAACTCCCGGTCATTCTGATGACCGCGTACGGAACGATTGCACAGGCCGTCACGGCGATGCAGCGCGGCGCCGCGGACTATCTCGTGAAGCCCTTCGAAGCGCAGGCGCTCATCGACCTGGTCGCGCGCTATGCGCTCGCCATTGACGAGGCCGATGCCGGTCTCATTGCGGAGGATTCGCGCACGCGCGGCATCGCGGCGCTCGCGCGCCGTGTCGCCGCGAGCGATGTCACCGTGCTGCTGACCGGCGAGAGCGGCACGGGCAAGGAAGTCTTCGCGCGCTACATCCACCGACATTCGACGCGCGCAGAAAAACCATTTATCGCGATCAACTGCGCGGCGATTCCGGAGCAGATGCTCGAAGCGGTGCTCTTCGGGCACGAGAAAGGCGCGTTCACCGGCGCACAGAATTCACACGCCGGCAAATTCGAGCAGGCGCAGGGCGGAACGCTGCTCCTCGACGAGATTTCGGAGATGCCGCAGGCTTTGCAGGCGAAGCTGCTGCGCGTGCTGCAGGAGCGCGAAGTCGAACGCCTCGGCAGCACCCGCACGATAGCGCTCGATGTGCGCGTGCTCGCGACCACCAATCGCGACCTCAGGGCCGAGGTTGCGGCAGGCCGCTTTCGCGAGGATCTCTTCTATCGTTTGAACGTCATGCCCATTGCATTGCCGGCATTGCGCGAACGGCCCGGTGACATACTCGCGCTTGCGCGGCGCGCGCTGGCGCGCGTCTCGCCGGTGCAAGGACACCCGCTCAGTCTCGATCCCGCCGCCGAGCGGGCGCTCCTTGCCTATCGTTGGCCTGGCAATGCGCGCGAGCTCGACAACGTCGTGCAGCGGGCGGCAATTCTCGCCAGCGGCCCCGCAATCCAGGTCGTCGACCTGCACTTTGAGCTCCCAGCAGACGGCGACTGTGTGGCCCCAGCGCAAGTAGCCGCGACGGCGCCAGCGTTGCATTCCGACCTGCGCGAGCGCGAGCGGGAACTCATCGTCGATGCGCTGCGCGCCTCGGGCGGCAACCGCAAGCTTGCCGCGCAGCGGCTCAGCATCAGCCCGCGCACCTTGCGCTACAAGCTCGCGCAGTTGCGCGCGGCCGGCATCGAGGTTCCGCAGGGACGTTTGTCTACCTGGGTCACGCGTCCGCTGGAGGAACCGGCATGACACCGGTCGATATCAATCAGGTTCTCGCGCAGATGCGCGCTCTTTCGGCGCAGGCGAGCAACAAGCCGCTCGAAACGGCTGCGACGCCAGCCAGCGACTTCGGCGCGGTTCTGCGCAGCTCGATCGACCGCGTGAATGAAATGCAGCAGCACGCCGAGTCGATGGCGGCGGCAATGGAAACGGGAGCCAAGGATGTCGATGTCGCGCAGGTCATGATCGAGGTGCAGAAGGCCGGGCTCGCATTTCGAGCGATGACGGAAGTACGCAACAAGCTGGTACAGGCGTACCAGGACGTCATGAACATGCCACTGTGAGCGGGAACCTGACGCATGGCTGAAGTCATGATCGCCCAACGTTCGGTGCTCGACACCATCCCTGGATTGCGTCAGCTCGTGCTGCTCATTGCCATCGCGCTCGCGATCGGTGCGGGCGGCTGGCTCGTCTTCTGGTCGCAAGGCTCTTCCTACAGCGTGTTGTACGGAAATCTGCAGGAGCGCGAAGCCGGCCAGGTCATGGATTCGCTCAACGCCGCAGGCATTCCATTCAAGCTCGATGACAAGAGCGGCGCCATCCTCGTGCCCGCGGACAAGGTGCGCTCGGCGCGCATCCAGCTGGCGGGGCAGGGCCTGCCGCAGAGCTCGGGAATGGGCATGGAAGGCATGGAGGGTCCATCGACGTTCGGCACCAGCCAGTTCATGGAATCCGCCCGCTATCAGCACGCGCTCGAAACCGAGCTCGCGCGCACCGTTGGACAGGTGCAGGGCGTCGCAAGCGCGCGGGTGCATCTCGCATTGCCGAAGCAGTCGGCCTTTCTGCGTGACCGCAAGAAAGCGAGCGCATCAGTGATGCTGCAACTCTACGGCGGCCGCCGGCTCGAACCCGGACAGGTGGCCGCGATCGTGCACGTCGTCGCCTCCTCGGTGCCGGAGCTCGAGGCGAATGAGATCACGGTCGTCGATCAAAACGGAACACTCCTCAGCTCGCCCGAGGACGAAGAGGACTTCGCGCTCAGCGCGAAGCAATTCGAGTACCAGAGCGAGATCGAGCACTCCTACGCGCAGCGCATCGAAGACATCCTCGTGCCGATCGTCGGCTCCGGCCGCGTGCGCGCCCGCGTCACGGCGGACGTTGATTTCACGATGACCGAGCGCACGAGCGAAGCCTACGATCCGCAAAAGACAGCGGTGCGCAGCGAGCAGACCGCAAGCGAGCAGCGCCTGCCAGGCGATACGGCGCAGGGCATCCCGGGCGCGCTCAGCAATCAACCGCCGAACACCGCTGGCGCGCCGCCGGCGGCGCAGCAGCAACCCGCACCCGCGACCACGGCACCCACCCCGGTCGCCACGTCGCAGCGCGCGACACGCAATTTCGAGGTTGACCGCGACATCACGCATACGCGTCAGCCGGTGGGCACGCTCAAGAAGCTCTCCGTCGCGGTCATTCTCGATGACCTGCAGAAAACCGACGCCGATGGCAAGACCACGTCGACGCCGCTCGCAGCGAAGGACATCGAACGCTTCACCGGCCTCGTGAAGCAGGCGATCGGCTTTGACGAAACGCGCGGCGACAAAGTCAACGTGATGAACGCCTCGTTCAAAGTCGATGCCCCTGCGACCGGAGAAGAAGAGACCGTGCCGTTCTACAGCCAGCCCTGGTTCAAGGAAGGAGCCAAGCAGGTGATCGGCGTGGTTCTCGTGCTGCTGCTGATCTTCTTCGTGATTCGGCCAGTGATGCGCTCGCTCACGACCGTCAACGTGCGCCCCACCTCCGCGGGCGGCGCAATCGGTGAACTCGCCGGAGATCGCGTGACGCTCGGCGGCAGCGGTCAAAGCATCGAGCAACAGGTCGCAGCGGCCCGCAATCTTGTCGGGCAGGATCCGCAGCGTGCCGCCTCGGTCGTGAAAGACTGGGTCGCGGCCGACGGCTGATCCACCATGGCCGAAACCGCCATATCGGGTGCCGAGAAAGCGGCCATTCTGCTGATGTCCCTCGGCGAGCAGGGCGCGGCTGCGCTCTTGAAGCAACTCGACGCGCGCGCCGTACAGAAGCTGGGCACAACCATGGCGAAGATGAAGGAAGTGCCGCGTGACCGCGTGAACGAGGTCATGAACAATTTTCTGCGCACGCTCGAGTCGAAGGGCGGCGCTACTAGTCCATCGACCGAATTCGTGCGCCGCGTGCTGACCAATTCGGTTGGCAAGCAGCGTGCAGATATGCTGCTCGATCGCATTCTCTCCGGCGCGGGTGCTCAGGGGCAGGGCATCGAGGCGCTGCGGTGGATGGATCCGAAGGCCGTCGCCCAGCTGATCGGCAAGGAGCATCCCCAGGTCGTTGCGATCGTGCTGGCGCATCTCGACGGTGAGCAATCGAGCGGCGTGCTCGCGCTGCTGCCCGAGGTGCTGCGCGCCGATGTCCTCATCCGCATCGCGACTCTCGGCGAAATTCCGCAGTCGGCACTGACCGAGCTCGATCAACTGGTCGAACGTCAGGCCACCAGTGTCGCGAGCTCGCCGACTCGTCAGATGGGCGGCGCCAAGATCGTCGCCGACATCATCAACAGTCTCGATAAGGATAAGAGCGCCGAGGTTCTGGCGAGGATTCTGCAGATCGACGAGCAACTGCATCAGAGGATCAAGGATCTGCTGTTCGTGTTCGACGACCTGCTCGCGGTTGATGATCGCGGCATTCAGACGCTGCTGCGCGAAGTGCAGTCCGATCAGCTGGCGGTCGCCCTGCGTGGCGCGGAGCCCGAAGTGCAGGACAAGATTCTTCGCAACATGTCGAAGCGCGCGGCGGAAATCCTGAAGGACGATATGGAAGCTCGCGGGCCGGTGAAGGTGTCTGAAGTGGAGGCTGCGCAGAAGGAAATCATCGCCGCGGCTCTCAAGCTCGCCGAAGAAGGCACGATCATTGTCGGCGGGCGCGGCGGCGGCAGTGACGGCGGCTACGTCTAGAGTGGCGGGCCAAGGCGAGAGAGCATATGGCGGCCAAGGGATTCTCACCGGAACAACTGCAAAGCGCTCAGCCCTGGGCGGCGCCGGACATGGCGAGTCAACAGCGCAGCGCCACGCCCCTCACCGCGGGCGGCATTGCGGATCTGCAGGCCGAGGCTTACGCGGAAGCGTACGACGAGGGCCTGCGCAAGGGCATTGCCGCGGGCGAGGAGAAGCTGCGCCTCGAAGTGCAGAAGCTCGATGGCATGCTGCACGATCTTGCCAGACCTTTTGCCGAGCTCGATCGGCAAGTCGAACAGGAACTGCTGCTGCTCGCCGTTGCGCTTGCGCGCCAGATCGTGCGACGCGAGCTCAAGGCGGATCCCACCCAGATCATCGGCATCATTCGCGACGCGATCGCCGCCCTGCCGGTGGCAGCGCGCGATGTGCGCGTGCGCCTGCATCCAGAAGAAGCGGCCGTCGTCCGCCAGCACCTGGCACCGACCGAGAGCGAGCGCGCCTGGCAGATCGTCGAAGATCCGGTGATGGCGCGCGGCGGCTGCGAAGTCGTGACCGCAACGTCGCGCATCGACGCGCGCGTCGAAACGCGCCTCGGCGCGATGCTCTCCGAACTCCTCGGCAGCGAACGCGCGGCTGACGGCGCGCGCATGCCGGTCGACAAGGGGTCGAAGTAGGCGTGGAGAAAAGATCGCAGCATCTGGCGCTGGCCTGGCCGGGGAGGTCCTTTCGGGACCGCCGTAAATACATCCCTGTAGGCTTCGGAAGAAACGTGCTGTTTTT
>JBGPLJ010000014.1:0-25138 GCA_041486385.1 Steroidobacteraceae bacterium | reverse complement strand
GTTGGCGCCGGCAAGGCCGAAGGCGCCATGGACGCCGGCAACATGTTGAAGCCCGCGCTCGCGCGCGGCGTGCTGCATTGTGTCGGCGCGACAACGCTCGATGAGTATCGCAAGTACCTCGAGAAGGACGCGGCGCTCGAGCGGCGCTTTCAGAAAGTGCTCGTGAACGAGCCCTCGGTCGAAGACACGATCGCGATTCTGCGCGGCCTCAAGCAGCGCTATGAAACCCATCACGATGTCGAGATCACGGATCCCGCCATCGTCGCGGCGGCGACGCTGTCGCATCGTTATATCGCCGACCGGCAATTGCCGGATAAAGCGATCGATCTTATCGACGAAGCGGCCGCGCACATCCGCATGGAGATCGACTCCAAGCCCGAAGCGCTCGATAAGCTCGAGCGGCGCCTGATCCAGCTCAAGATCGAGCGCGTGGCTTTGCAGAAAGAGGCCGACGACGCTTCCAGGAAGCGGCTGGCCGCGCTCGACGTGGAGATCCGCGCGCGCGAGAAGGAATACGCCGACCTCGAGGAGGTCTGGAAAACCGAGAAGGCCGTGCTGCAGGGTGCGGCACAGGTGAACAAGGACCTCGAGCGCGCCCGCCTGGAGCTCGAAGCCGCCCGCCGCGCTGGCAATCTGCAGCGCATGGCGGAGCTTCAATACGGCAGGATTCCCGAGCTCGAGAAGAAACTTGGCGCTGCGATCGAGGCCGAGAAACGCGAGTCGCATCTCGTGCGCAACAAGGTGACGGAAGAGGAGATCGCGGAGATCGTGTCCAAGTGGACCGGCATCCCGGTGTCGAAGATGCTCGAGGGCGAGCGCGACAAACTGCTGCGGATGGAAGACATGCTGTCGAAGCGGGTCGTCGGCCAGGAGGAGGCAGTCAGGATCGTTGCGAACGCGATCCGGCGTTCACGCGCGGGTCTTTCGGATCCGAAGCGGCCGAACGGATCGTTCCTGTTCCTCGGGCCCACCGGCGTCGGCAAGACTGAGCTCTGCAAGGCGCTGGCGGAGTTTCTGTTCGATACGGAAGAGGCACTCATCCGCATCGACATGTCCGAATTCATGGAGAAGCATTCGGTCGCGCGGATGATCGGCGCACCACCGGGCTACGTCGGTTACGAGGAGGGCGGCTATCTCACGGAGGCGGTGCGGCGTCGTCCATACTCCGTCATCCTGCTCGACGAGGTCGAGAAGGCGCACCCGGATGTGTTCAACGTCCTGCTGCAAGTGCTCGATGATGGCCGGCTGACCGACGGTCAGGGTCGCACCGTCGACTTCCGCAATACCGTCATCATCCTCACCTCGAACCTCGGTTCGCAGCTGATCCAGGAAATGGCGGGCGAGGACAACTACGCGAAGATGAAGACCGCGGTCCTCGAAATCGTGCAGCAGAATTTCCGTCCGGAGTTCATCAACCGGCTGGACGATATCGTCGTATTTCACCCGCTGGGTGCGGCGCAGATTCGCGCGATCGTCGACATTCAGCTCGGGTTCCTCAAGCGTCGGCTCGCCGAGCGCGACATCGAACTCACGCTCGATGATTCGGCGCGCGATCGGCTGGGTGAGGCGGGCTACGATCCCGTGTACGGGGCGCGGCCCCTGAAGCGGGCGATCCAGCAGCGCATCGAGAATCCGCTCGCGCAGCGGATACTGAAGGGCGAGTTCGGCCCCGGCCAACGGGTACGAATCACGGTCAAAGACGGTGAGTTGGTGTTCGCGCCAGTAATGGCTCCGGCACCCGCGCGCAGACCGGCGAAAGAGGCTTGAATCCTGCCTCAAGTCCCGTATCTTTGCCGCGCCCTGCGACCTGACTCCAGCATCCGATCCGACGAGGCCATCCATGCCGTTCTACGAGTACGAGTGTCAGAAATGCGGACACAAGCTCGAGGCGATGCAGAAGATTTCCGCTCCGCCGCTCAGGAAATGCCCTGACTGCGGCAAGTCTGCGCTCAGGAAGTTGATGTCCTCGCCTGTGTTCCGACTCAAGGGCTCGGGCTGGTATGAAACGGACTTCAAGTCCGACAAGGAGGGCAAGCGCAACCTCGCGGATCAGCCGGAGAAGAAGCCAGAGAAAAGCGAAGAGTCGAAGACGCCGGCGCCCGCGACGTCTGCGAAGAGCGAAGCGAAGACCGAGACCCAGTCCGCAGTGAAATCCGAGCCGAAAAGTGCAATTGATGCCAAGCCGGCGGCGGTCGACACCAGCATACGCAAGCGGGGCCGGGCAGCGAGCCGTACACGCAAGCGTGTTGCCCGGCGACCCAAGTAAGACAAAGAGAAGCGAAGTAGAGCGAATGAACGACATGCCAGAACCCGCGCCCGTTCGATCGTCGCCCATGCGAGCGGTCCGGCGCTATCTCGTGGCGGGCATGCTGGTGTGGGTGCCGATCGGCGTAACGCTTCTCATCGCGCGCTTTTTCATGGGGCTGATGGCGAGCCTGCTCCGCGCGTTCGTGCCGAATCCCGGCGAGCTGCAGCACATGTGGCTCTCCATACCAGGTGTGGCTGCGATCGTGAGTCTCGTGCTCACGCTGACGGTACTCATCGTGACGGGTTTACTGGTCACCAACCTTCTTGGGCGCCAGCTGATCGAAGTCTGGGAAGGCCTGATGCAGAGAATTCCCGTCGTGCGCTCGGTGTACTCGGGTGCGAAGACTTTTGCGGAAACCATACTGTCGAAGAAAGGGCAGGCGTTCAAGCAGGTCGTCCTGGTCGAATTTCCACAACCGGGCTGCTACACGCTGGGGTTCCTGTCCGCTCATGCCGTGGCCGAAGTGCAGAGCCGTACCGGCGTCGCTGTCGTCGCGGTCTACGTGCCAACGGCGCCGCTCCCAACCACCGGCTTCGTGCTGATGATGCCGCGGGCCAAGCTCATCGAGCTCGACATGTCCGTGGATCAGGCGATGAAAATGATCGTAACGGTCGGCGTGGTAACGCCGCCGTGGCCGGCACCCAAACCGCCCACAAACCTTGCGAGCCCCGGGTCCAGCTCTTAACATGCGCGCCCTTTGCCGCCTTCATCGCGTGAAGTCTCCCTATGCGCACCCACTACAGCGGTCAGGTCAACGAGTCGCACATCGGCCATGAAGTCGAGGTCGCCGGCTGGGTGCAGCGTCGGCGTGATCACGGCGGCGTAATCTTTGTCGATCTGCGCGACCGGTCGGGTCTGCTGCAGGTCGTATTCGATCCGGACTTAAGGGAAGTTTTTGCGGCGGCTGAGCGCCTGCGCAATGAATTCGTCGTGCGCGTGCGCGGCCTGGTGCGCGAGCGTCCGCACGGGACGGCGAATGCAAATCTCGCTTCCGGGGCCGTGGAACTCCTTGCGCGTGAGCTGGAAGTACTCAACCGCTCCGAGCCGCTGCCATTTCAACTGGACGAGGAAGCGAGCGAGGAAGTCCGGCTTAAATTTCGCTACCTCGATCTGCGTCGCGACGTGATGCAGCAGCGGCTGCGCCTGCGTCACAAGCTGACGCGGGCGATGCGCGCGTATCTCGACGACAGGAATTTCGTCGATATCGAGACGCCGATGCTGACGAAGGCTACGCCTGAGGGCGCGCGTGACTACCTGGTGCCGAGCCGCACGCACCCCGGCAAGTTCTTCGCGCTGCCGCAGTCACCGCAGATTTTCAAGCAGCTCCTGATGATGTCGGGCTTCGATCGCTACTATCAGATCGTGCGCTGCTTCCGCGACGAGGACCTGCGCGCCGACCGGCAGCCGGAATTCACGCAGCTCGACGTCGAGACATCCTTCCTCACTCAGGAGGAAATCCTGCAGCTGATGGAAGGCCTCGTGCGGCATATCTTTCAGGCGACGCTGGGCGACGCGCTACCGGATCCATTTCCGCGCCTCACGTACGCCGAGGCGATGCGACGGTTTGCGTCGGACAAACCGGATCTGCGTATTGCGCTCGAGCTTGTTGATGTCGCTGATCTGGTGCGCGACTCCGAGTTCAAGGTGTTTGCGGGTCCTGCGGCAGATGCCCACGGCCGCGTCGCGGCGCTCAATGTGCCGGGCGGCGCGCGGCTCTCGCGCAAGGATCTCGACGACTACGCGGCTTTCGTTGCCCGTTTCGGCGCGAAGGGTCTTGCGTACGTCAAGGTGAACGATGCCGCCAAGGGGCGCGAGGGTCTGCAGTCTCCGATCCTGAAGTTCCTGAGCGATGCCGCGGTCGCCGGCATTCTCGAGCGCACGTGCGCGGCGAGTGGCGATCTCGTATTCTTCGGCGCGGACACGGCGAAAGTCGTGAACGACGCGCTCGGCGCGTTGCGCGTGAAGCTCGGACACGACCTGAATCTGGTCGCGGCGGGCTGGCGTCCGCTGTGGGTCGTCGACTTCCCGATGTTCGAATGGGACGCCGATACCAAGCGCTGGATGGCCATGCATCATCCGTTCACTTCGCCGCGCGATCCCGAGCCGATTGCGCTCGGCCGCGATCCGGGACGCGCGGTTGCGAACGCGTATGACTGCGTGCTCAACGGCTCCGAGATCGGCGGCGGATCGGTACGTATTCACCGTGAGGATATGCAGACGGCTGTGTTCGATCTGCTCGGCATCGAGCCCGAGGAGGCGCGGCTCAAATTCGGATTCCTGCTCGACGCGCTCAAATTCGGCTGTCCGCCGCATGGCGGTATCGCTTTCGGGCTCGATCGCCTCGCCATGCTGATGACGGGCGCGGACAGCATTCGCGACGTGATTGCGTTCCCCAAGACGCAGACCGCGGCCTGCCCGCTCACTGATGCCCCGACTGCGGTGAGCGAGGCGCAGCTGCGCGAACTGCACATTCGCCTGCGGGGGCCCTCTGCCTAGGACGGCGGTCGTATTCGTCCACGGTCTGTGGATGCTGAATCTCAACACGCTGCTGTTGCGGCAACGAGTGCACGCCGCGCACGGCTTCGACTGCGAAGCGTTTCAGTACTCCGCGCAAAAATCGACGCCAGCGGAAATCGTCGCGCGGCTCGCCGAGTTTTCCACCGGTCTCGACGTCGAACGCCTGCACTTCGTCGGCCACAGTCTAGGCGGTCTCCTGCTCATGCGGATGCTTACGCAAACACCGCGATTGGCCCCCGGACGCGCCGTGCTGCTTGGATCGCCCGTGGTGCGTAGCCGTGCGGCCGAGGGCCTTGCCGCATCGCCCTTCGGTCGGAGCTTGCTCGGGCCTGCTGGTATGGAGGAGCTGGTGCTCGAGCAGGGGCGGCGCTGGACCGGGGATCGCGAGATTGGTGTGATTGCCGGCAACTCGCGCTTTGGTCTTGGGCACGTCATCGGCCGCATTGAAGAAGAGAACGACGGCTCGATTGCGGTCGAAGAGACGCGGCTGCCGGGTGCGCACGATCACATCGTCTTGCCGGTGAGCCACTCCGGCATGCTCTTCTCGCTGCAAGTCGCGCAACAGGTCGGGCATTTTCTCGTCCACGGCGCGTTCGATCACCGCGCGCAATAATTCGCCACAATTCGGCCATGCCATTGGCACACTCCTGGGGCAGCCTCCGTTCGTCAGCCCGACGGGAGGGGTCATGCCATTCACTACGTGGGTCAATCCGCTCTTTGCCAGAACATTCACGGTGGCCGCGATTGTCGTTGCCTTGCTCGTGCCGCTCGGCCAGGTCGAATCGCTGGTCAGCGAGCGCAGCGTCATGCGCAACAGCGCCGAAGCGCGCGTAGCCGAAGGCTGGGGCGGTGAGCAGGTGATCGGCGGACCGGTGCTCGCGATACCGGTCGATACCCGCGAACGCGATCCGACGGATGACAAGCGCGAAGTGGTGCGCCGTGCCTGGCGCTATCTTTTGCCGGCGACGCTCGATGCGTCCACGTCGCTTACGCCGGTCGAACGACATTCGGGCATCTATCGTGTCAACGCGTACACCGCAAACGTCTCGCTGACGGCGCACTTCACCAGCGATGCGCTGGTGAAGCTCCTCGCGGTCACGGGCAACAGCGCGATCGCCTGGACCGAGGTGCGCCTGCTGCTGCCCATTCGTGAACTTCGTGGTATCCGCGAGATCACGCTCGCGAGCTGGAACGGTCATGAGCTCACGGTGAGTCCAGCGCTCGACGGCATCGTGAGCGGTATCAGCGCGCCCGTCGACCTGTCCGCCGGTGCGCCAACGGCCGCGACTTTTGAATTTCGCGGCGTGATTGCCGGCACGAAGAATTTCGCCGTGCTGCCGTTCGGACGCACCACGAGCGTGCGCATGCGATCAGCCTGGCCGCACCCGAGTTTCTCCGGCGCTTTTCTGCCCGCGCACTATTCGTTGAACGATGCGGGTTTCGATGCGTCCTGGCAGGTGCTGGAAGTCAATCGCAACTATCCGCAGAGCTGGACCGATACCGCGGTCTCCGCCAACGCACTTGCGAGTTCCGCGTTCGGCGTTGAGTTGTACGATTCGGTCGATGTCTACCAGCGCAACTATCGCGCGATTCACTACGCGGTGCTCTTCATCGCGCTCACGTTCCTGTGCCTCTTTCTCTGGGAACAGGTGTCGAGGCGCCGCCTGCACGCGATGCAGTACCTGCTCATCGGTCTCGCGCTCGCTACGTTCTACCTGCTGCTCATCGCATTGAGCGAGCATATGAGCTTCGGCCTAGCGTACGGCGTAGCCGCGCTCGGTCAGGTCATCGTGCTGGGGGTGTATCTGGTCGGCGCGATGCGGGCGCGGCTGGCGGGGTCGCTCGCGGCGCTAGGTTTGGCGAGCGTCTACGGCGCGCTTTTTCTCCTCGTGCTCTCGGAGCAGTACGCGTTGCTGCTCGGCGCGGTCTTACTTTTTGTCATTCTCGCGGCGGTGCTCTGGATTACCCGGCGCGTCGACTGGCATGCAATGACTAAGGAGATGGTTTCGGGCTCTTCTTCTTGAGGCGGTAGAGCGCTTCGAGCGCTTCCTTGGGCGAGAGCTCGTCGGGATCGAGCGCATCGAGCTCAGTGATCAAGACTTCGGTCACCGAGTCGCGCGCTCCGGGCACGAACGGCAATTCGCCTTGCGGACCCGCGCCCTTCAGGTGCGCGCGCTCACGTTCGAGTTCGGCGAGGTACTTGCGCGCCGAGCGGATCACGCTCTTCGGCACGCCCGCCAGCGCGGCAACCTGCAGCCCATAGCTTTGATTCGCCGGTCCCGGCCGCACCGCGTGCAGGAACACCAGGTGCTCGCCGTGTTCCGTCGCGTCGAGGTGAACGTTGGCGACGCCCGACAGTTCTTCCGCCAGCGCGGTCAGTTCGAAATAGTGCGTCGCGAACAGCGTGAACGCACGAATGTTGCTCGCGATATGCGCGGCGGCCGCCCAGGCGAGCGACATGCCATCAAACGTGCTGGTGCCGCGGCCGACCTCGTCCATGAGCACGAGGCTTTGCGCGCTCGCACTGTTGAGAATGGCCGCGGTCTCGGTCATCTCGAGCATGAAGGTCGAGCGCCCGCCCGCGAGATCGTCGGATGCGCCGATACGCGTAAAGATCCGGTCGATCGGCCCAAGCACGGCGCGCCGCGCGGGCACGAAGCTGCCCATCGACGCCAGGATCACGATGAGAGCGGTCTGACGCATGTACGTGGATTTTCCGCCCATGTTGGGTCCGGTGATGATGAGCATGCGCCTGCCGTCGTCGAGCGCGAGATCATTCGGCACGAATGCACCCTCGATGAAGTGCTCAACGACCGGATGGCGGCCGGCTTCGATCTCGAGGCGTGGCTCGTCGACGAGTTCCGGTTGTACGAGATCGAGCGCGACGGCCCGCTCGGCGAGATTCGCGAGCACGTCGAGTTCGGCGAGCGCACGCGCGCTTTCCTGCAGGACCTGCAGCTCGAGAATCAGCTCGCCCAGCACCGCATCGAAGAGTTCCTTTTCGCGCGCCAGCGATTTCTCGCGCGCGCCCAGGACTTTGTCCTCGAAGCTTCTGAGCTCAGCTGTAAGGAAGCGCTCGGAATTCTTCACCGTCTGGCGGCGGACGTAGTCCGCGGGCACCTGCCCGGCCTGACTGCGATTGACCTCGAGGAAGAAACCCGAGACCCGGTTGTAGCCTATCTTGAGGCTCGAGAGTCCCGAACGTTCACGCTCCTTGTGCTCCAGATCGATCAGGAACTGATCCGTATTCGAGCTGATGGCGCGCAGCTCGTCGAGATCCGCGTCGTAACCCGGTGCGATCACGCCGCCTTCGCGCAGCAGATGCGGCGGCGCTTGCACGATGGCGCGTTCGAGTAGCTTCACGACGTTGGGGTGCGTCCCGATGCGCGCCCGTAGTCTGCGGATGAGCGGCGCCTCGAGCTTCTCGATCGTGAAGTCGATCGCTGGCAGACGGGCGAGTCCGCCACGCAGCTGCGCCAGATCGCGCGGCCGCGCGCTGCGTAACGCAACTCTCGCGAGCACCCGCTCGATGTCGCCCACCGCGGCGAGTTCCTGCGCCAGGGCCGCTGTCGCGACTCGATCGGCCGTCAGCTCGCTCACCGCGCCATACCGCTCGCGCAACAACGCATGATCGCGCAGCGGTCGGTGCATCCAGCGACGGAGCTCCCGTCCGCCCATCGCCGTTGCCGTCTGGTCAAGGATCGCGATCAGCGTGGCTTCTGGATGGTCGGCGTGACTTTCGTCGAGCTCGAGGTTGCGTCGCGTCGCCGGATCCATCAGCAGCGCTTCATCGCGCTCCTGGGTTGCCAGGCCCGCAAGGTGCGGCAGCGCTGACTTCTGCGTATCGCGAACGTACTGCAGGAGCGCGCCCGCGGCCGCGATGGCGAGCGGCTTCTGCGCACAGCCAAAACCCGCGAGATCGTGTGTCCCGAACTGCTCCGTCAGGTGTCGGGTCGCGCTTTCGAAGTCGAAATGCCACGGGGGCCGTACACGAACATGCGTCTTGCCCTCCACCGTTTGTGGGAGCGCGTGTCCTTCCCCGATCAGAATCTCGGCGGGACGTAAGCGTTCCAGCTCGGCGGCGAGCTCCTCGTTCCCGGCAAGTTCCATGACGGTGAAACGGCCGGCGGCAAGCTCGAGCCACGCGAGGCCGTAACGCTCACCGTTGACGTGCACGGCGGCGAGCAGCGTATCGCGGCGTTCCTCCATCAGCGCGTCGTCGGTCACCGTGCCCGGCGTTACGACACGCACGACCTGACGTTCGACCGGCCCTTTCGACTTGGACGGATCGCCGATCTGCTCGCAGATGGCGACCGATTCGCCTTTCCGCACCAGCCGCGCGAGATACGTTTCCGCGGCGTGCGCCGGTACGCCGGCCATTGGAATGGGCGCACCGCCCGACTGGCCGCGCGCCGTGAGCGTAATGTCGAGGAGCCGAGCAGCGCGCTTGGCATCGTCGTAGAAGAGTTCGAAGAAATCGCCCATGCGATAGAAAAGGAGCACGTCCGGGTACTCCGCTTTGACGCGGAGGTACTGCTGCATCATCGGCGTGTGGGTGCTCGGCTCGGCGGCTTGCATGAGGCGCGCAGGATGCGTGAGGGTGCCGCGAGAGTGCAAGGGCGGGTGCGGGCAGCGTTGACCGTTGCAGTTTGCCCGCTGCCATGCCAGCGTTGCCGCATCGTGAGTATCCCCAGCCATTTGCACCTGGCGCGACTGGCCCGACGAGTAGCGCAACGATTCATTGCGGCTGGCGAGTGCGTGACCACCGCCGAATCCTGCACGGGTGGCTATATTGCGAAGGTGCTCACCGATATCGCGGGCAGTTCCGAGTGGCTTGAGAGCGGTGTGGTCTGTTACAGCAACGCCGCGAAGGTGCGGCAACTCGGTGTATCGCAAAGGTTGCTGGCGCGGCACGGGGCCGTCAGTGCAGCCGTGGCACGGGCCATGGCGCTCGGCGCCTTGAAACGAACGGCCGCCGAGCGAGCGGTGGCAGTCACCGGCATTGCCGGACCCACCGGCGCGGTGCCGGGCAAGCCAGTCGGTACGGTGTGGTTCGGGTTCGGTAGCGCGCGCGCGGGTGCCCCGCGCGTGCGCGTCGTGCACCGTCAATTTCGCGGCGGTCGAGATGCGGTGCGCCGCCAAGCGGTCGCCTTCGCCCTCCGCCAGCTCGCGCGCCCATGACCGTGACAAGCGTCGGCCGCGCCGAGCCGTCGCATCGCTTGTTTTTCGGGAGTTGGCCTACGAATGCCGAACGCGAGGCGCTCGATGTGGTTCTGCCAAGGCTCGAGTGGGCCAGCGGTGGGCGACGGGTCTCGATCGCCAACTACCACCTGACACTCGCGTTTCTGGGTACGGTCGCGGCAACGCGACTAGAAGTCCTGAAAGAGGCCGCAGCCCAGGTGAAGTCTTCTGCCGCTGTCATCGAGCTCGATCGAATCGAATATTGGCCCAAGCCGCAGGTGCTTTGCCTCGCGGCTTCCGAGACGCCGCTCGCCGTGCGATCACTTGTGCAGGAGCTTTGGCAGGCGCTCGCACGGATCGGCTTCAAGCCTGAGGTGAGGCCCTTCAAAGCTCACGTGACGCTTGCGCGCAAGGTCGAGCGTCCGCCGGCGTCCCATCCGGTCGGTCCTGTCGCCTGGCCGGTCGGCCGCCTGGCTCTGGTCGAATCGATCGGGACGCCTGAGGGTCCGGCCTATACCCCATTGGCCTTCTGGCCACTTACTTCATCCAGTACTTGAACTCGGCGACTACTGTATAAGCGAACGTGCATGGCGCCCATTATTTCTAGGCGAAAAACACTCGCAAGAACGCTTCTTATCGCAGGCCCTTTTTGAAATAATGCGGGCCAGTTCAACAGGGGATCCCCGATGGAAGAAAACCGGAAGAAGGCACTCGCCGCGGCACTTGGCCAGATCGAGAAACAATTTGGCAAGGGCTCGGTGATGAAGCTCGGCGATGCCAACAGTTACTGGGGAGAAATCGAAACCATCTCCACCGGTTCGCTGGGTCTCGACATTGCGCTCGGCATCGGCGGTCTGCCGAAGGGACGTGTCGTTGAAATATTCGGACCGGAATCTTCAGGCAAGACAACGCTCACGCTGCAAGTGATCGCAGCCGCACAAAAGGCTGGCGGGACTGCCGCGTTTGTCGACGCCGAACATGCGCTCGATCCGTCCTACGCCGAGAAGCTCGGCGTCAACATCGCTGAACTGCTGGTGTCACAGCCGGACACCGGCGAGCAGGCGCTCGAAATCACGGACATGCTCGTGCGCTCGGGCGCGGTCGACGTGGTCGTCGTCGACTCGGTTGCGGCGCTCACGCCGAAGGCGGAAATCGAAGGCGAAATGGGCGACATTCATGTGGGTCTGCAGGCGCGCCTCATGTCGCAGGCGTTGAGAAAGCTCACCGGCAACATCAAGCGCTCGAACACCATCGTCATCTTCATCAACCAGATCCGCATGAAGATCGGCGTGATGTTCGGCAACCCCGAAACGACAACGGGCGGCAACGCGCTCAAGTTCTACGCTTCGGTGCGTCTCGACATCCGCCGCATCGGCGCGCTCAAGAACGGCGAGGAAGTCATCGGCAACCAGACGCGAGTGAAGGTGGTCAAGAACAAGATTGCGCCTCCGTTCCGCGAAGCCGAGTTTGAAATTCTCTATGGGCTCGGTATCTCGCGTGAAGGCGAGATCATCGACTTGGGTTCCATTCACAACATCATCGAAAAGTCGGGTTCCTGGTACAGCTACAACGGTGAACGCATCGGCCAGGGCAAGGACAACACGCGTGTGTACCTCCAGCAGCATCCGGAGATGGCGAACGAGATCGAAGCCAAACTGAGAGAGCTGCTCATGCCGAAGAAAGGCAACGAGGCGCGGGGTGAGGCGGCAGGCTAAGCGCGAGCGGACGACCGACGAGGCCACGGACCCGCTTGCGATCCGCGAGGTTGCCCTCGGTCTCCTAGCGCGGCGCGATCACGCGGCCCCTGAGATCGAGCGCAAACTTAAGGAACGTGGCTTCGATCGTGCGGCGGTGGGGGCTGTGCTGCAGGAGCTTGCGGCCGAGCACCTGCTTGATGACGAGCGCTACGTCGAGCGATTCGTGGCGTACCACGTCACCCGCGGTCAGGGGCCGGCGCGCATCACCGCGGAGCTGCGCCAGTTGCAGCTTCCCCCCGAGATAATCCGTCGCCATCTCGATGCCGTCGCCGACTGGCCCGAGCTTGCCCGAGTCGTTCGGCGCAAGAAGTTCGGCGCGACGATCCCGAGTAATTACAGCGGGCGGGCCAAGCAGGCGCGATTTCTCCAGTATCGCGGCTTTGCCGCGGACCATATTCGGGCGGCGCTCCAAGGCGACGTCAGCGCCGAGGATTGACGCCGCAGCGGGCGTAACCCGCTGACGGGCCATGCATTCCGGGTACTGGGTCGCGTATCATGTCGCGCTCCCTACGGCGCGGTAGATCGGCATGACGGCGACTCGGACATCCTCGAAGAGCCTCGGCAGCAGCGAGCTGCGTAGTCTCTTTCTCAAGTATTTTGAAACGCAGGGCCACACGGTCGTGCCTTCGAGTTCGCTCGTGCCCGGCAACGACCCGACGCTCCTGTTCACGAATGCGGGCATGGTGCAGTTCAAGGACGTATTCCTCGGCAAGGAGAAGCGCAACTACGTACGCGCCGCGAGTTCGCAACGCTGCGTGCGCGCAGGTGGCAAGCACAACGACCTCGAAAACGTCGGCTACACGGCGCGCCACCACACCTTCTTCGAGATGCTTGGCAACTTCAGCTTTGGCGATTACTTCAAGCGCGACGCGATTCGCTTTGCCTGGGAATTCGTTACCGGCAAGGACTGGCTGGCGATCGATCCGCAGCGCCTGATGGTCACGGTCTACAAGACAGACGCTGACGCCTACGACGTGTGGCACAAGGAAATTGGGCTCGGCGCCGACCGCATCGTGCGCATCGGTGACAATCCTGGCGGCGGCTCGGACAATTTCTGGCAGATGGGCGACACGGGACCTTGCGGCCCCTGCACCGAAATCTTCTACGACCACGGCGAGGATATTCCCGGCGGACCGCCCGGATCCGCCAATGCCGACGGCGACCGCTTCATCGAGATCTGGAATCTCGTCTTCATGCAATTCGATCGCTCGGCGGACGGCAAGCTCACGCCACTGCCCAAGCCCTCGGTCGATACCGGCATGGGACTCGAGCGTGTCGCGGCTGTCATGCAGGGCGTGCATTCGAACTACGAGATCGATCTCTTTCAGGGTCTGATTCGGGCAGCGGCTCAGGCGACGGGCACGACGGATCCTCAGTCGAGTTCGCTCCGTGTCATCGCGGATCATATCCGTGCCAGCAGCTTCCTTATCGTCGACGGCGTTACGCCATCGAACGAGGGTCGAGGCTACGTTCTACGGCGCATCATCCGGCGCGCGATCCGTCATGGGTACAAGCTCGGCGTGAAAGAGACGTTCTTCTTCAAGCTCGTGGCCGCACTCGATGTGCAGATGGGCGATGCGTTCCCCGAACTACGCAAGGGTCGGGCGCATGTGGAACGTGTACTCGAACAGGAAGAGCTGCGCTTTGCCGAGACTCTGGCGAATGGCATGACGCTGCTCGACGGTGTCATACGATCCATGAGAGGGGGCCGCGAGGGGTCGGCGCCCCCAACCCTCGGTCTTCCTTCGCACACGGCCATTGACGGAACGATTGTCTTCAAGCTCTACGACACGTACGGATTTCCAGTCGACCTGACCGCGGACATCGCTCGCGAGCGCGGACTTACCATCGATCAGACGGGCTTCGATCGCGAGATGCAAGCGCAGCGTGAGCGAGGCAGGGCTGCGAGCAGATTCGGAGTCGACCTGCGTGATTCCGTCGCCATCGACGCCACGACTGAATTTCGTGGCTACGATCGCCTGACCGACAATGCCAGGGTCGTCGCAATTCTGCGCGACGGAGCGCAGGTGCGGGAGCTTAAGGCGGGCGAGCGCGGCCAGATCGTCCTTGATCACACGCCCTTCTACGCGGAGTCGGGAGGCCAGGTCGGCGACGCGGGCGTGCTGAGCGGCGCAGGCGCGGCGTTTCGGGTCGACGACACGCAGAAGCTGGGCGCGGCACATGCGCACATCGGCCTGACAACTCAAGGAGCGATCCGCGTCGGAGATTCATTGACGGCGAGTGTTGACGACGACAAGCGCGCAAAGACCGTGCTCAATCATTCGGCCACGCATCTCTTGCACGCGGCGCTGCGCAAGGTGCTCGGACCACACGTGACGCAGAAGGGTTCGCTGGTTGCGCCCGATCGTCTGCGTTTTGACTTCTCACATTTTCAGGCGGTGACGTCGGCTGAACTCAGGCAGATCGAGAATCTCGTGAACGAGGAGATTCGTGCGAACGCCGCGGCCGAAACGCGGGTGATGGGCTACGACGCGGCGGTTGCCGCCGGCGCGATGGCGCTCTTCGGCGAGAAGTACGGCGATGAGGTCCGCGTTCTCAAGATCGGCAGTTTTTCGACCGAACTCTGCGGCGGCACGCACGTCGAGCGCGCGGGAGACATCGGTTTTTTCAAGATCGTCAGCGAGTCAGGGATCGCCGCCGGTGTTCGGCGCATCGAGGCGATCACGGGACAAGCCGCCCTCGACTACGTCGCCGCAACCGATCAGCTGGTGCGTGACATTGCGGGCCTCGTGCGCGGCAACCGCGATGACCTCGAAGCCAAGGTCCGCAGCGTCCTTGACCTTAACCGTAAGCTCGAAAAGGACCTTGCCGAAACGCGAGCCAAGCTCGCGTCAGGTCAGGGCCAGGATCTCGCCGCGCAGGCGAAGGATTGCGGCGGAGTGAAACTGCTGGTCAGCCGCATCGATGGTGCAGACAGTGGCGCCTTGCGCGACGCCGTCGACAAACTCAAGGACAAGCTCAAGTCCGCCGTCATTGTTCTCGGCGCCGTCGATGGTGCAAGCCGTAAGGTCTCCCTGGTGGCCGGCGTTACATCGGATCAGGTCACTCGCTTGAAGGCGGGCGAGCTCATCGCGATGGTCGCATCCCAGGTCGGCGGGAAAGGCGGCGGTCGACCCGACTTTGCGCAGGCGGGCGGCACGGATCCAGACAAGCTCGACGCGGCGCTCGCGAGCGTCGAGCCGTGGGTGCGGGACAGACTGTCCCAGCGCTAGCGCAGTGTCGCTTATCGTCCAGAAGTACGGCGGCACCTCCGTCGGTTCACTCGAACTCATTCGCACCGTGGCGGAAAAAGTCGCAGCGCTGCGCGCGCAGGGTCAGAACGTTGTCGTCGTTGTCTCCGCGATGGGCGATCACACGGACCGGCTCGTCGATCTTGCGCGAGGCGTGTGCCAGGAGCCGGAGCCGCGCGAAATGGATGTGCTGCTGTCGACGGGCGAGCAGGTGTCGATTGCGCTCCTCGCCATGGCGCTCAACGCACGCGGTTGTCGTGCGCGGTCCTACACCGGTTCCCAGGTTCGTGTGCGCACCAGTGACGTGGCCACCAAGGCGCGCATCCTCGGCATCGATACCGAGCGCCTCGAGCGTGACATTCACGCGGGTGTCGTGCCGGTGGTTGCGGGATTTCAGGGCGTGAGCGAGCACGGTGACATCACGACGATCGGTCGCGGCGGCTCGGACACCACGGCGGTGGCGCTTGCGGTCGCTCTCAAGGCGGACGAGTGTCAGATCCTCACCGATGTCGATGGTGTCTACACAACCGACCCGCGCATGGTGCCGGACGCGCGGCGCCTTGAGAAGATTTCATTTGAAGAAATGCTGGAGCTGGCGGGCCAGGGCGCGCGGGTGATGCACCTGCGCGCGGTCGAGTTTGGCGCCAAGTACAATTTGCCGATCCGCGTGCTGTCGAGTTTCAATCCAGGCGCGGGCACCTTGATCTGCCGAGAGGACGAACACGTGGAAGCGCCAGTGGTTGCCGGGATCGCATTCAATCGCGACGAGGCCGAGTTGACGGTTACCGGGCTGCCGGACACGCCAGGCGCGGCGGTGGAAGTGTTGCAGCCCGTCTCGGACGCGGCGATCGAAGTCGACATGATCGTGCTGCACGCGCCGCGTGGCGGTCAGGTCGATCTCAGCTTCACCGTACATCGTGATGACTTTGCCGCGGCTTTCAGGCTGGTGCGCGCTGCCACGGAGAAATTTGCGGGCGCAGCTGTGAGCGGTAACGACCGCGTGGCGAAGCTCTCAATTGTCGGTGTCGGTATGCGCTCGCACGCGGGTGTGGCTACCAAAGTTTTCGCTACGCTCGCGCGCGACGCAACGCAAGTAAGGATGATTACGACTTCCGAGATTCGCATTTCCGTGCTCGTCGATGAAGCCGCGCTCGAGCGCAGCGTGCGCAGCCTCCATGCCGCATTTGGTCTCGCGGCCCCAAAGAATTGAGCTTGTCGCCCAGCCAGCTCCTCTTACTTCTGATGAGAGGAATTCTGACGGTGAGCGCACTGGCAACACCCGGCCGCGTTCACTTTTTTCTCACAGGCCACTTGAAGTAGTTGAACTTCATATGAGTGTCGCCGATCCATTCCCGGTAGAATTGTTTGACACGATTAGAGCCCACGGATGCTGGGCGGAGTTTCAAATGTTAATTCTTACTCGCCGCGTCGGTGAAACCGTGATGATTGGCCACGAGGTGACTGTCACGGTACTCGGCGTCAAGGGAAATCAGGTGCGCATCGGCGTCAACGCGCCGAAGTCGGTTGCAGTCCATCGGGAAGAAATCTACGAGCGCATCAAGCGCGAAGAGCAGGGACTCGGCAACGGCAACGGCCAAAGCAGCCAGCACGAGCCCGACGAAAGCTACGACGAGAAGTAACGGCTCGGGGCGCCACACGGCCCGGCTTTACCTCCCTTACCCACGTCAGTATCATTTGCCGCCCTGTGAGCAGGGCGGCTCGTAAGGCGCTTTCACAACCCAATCGGATCAACACCTTACATTCCGGGCTGGGTGTCCACGCGGCGACCAGACACGGATTGCGCTTGAAGTACGGAGAGATGGCCGAGTGGTCGAAGGCGCACCCCTGCTAAGGGTGTAAGGGTCAAAAGCCCTTCGAGGGTTCGAATCCCTCTCTCTCCGCCAGATTCTGGCCAGCCGTTTGCCATTGAGCGACTCACATAAAAGAAAGCCCGCTTAAGAAGCGGGCTCTCAATGGTTCGACCGAAATCGATTCAGAACTTGAATCCGATGCTGATGGACGGCCCCGAGACCTTGTCGCCGTTCTTGTCGTAATACGAGGCGTAATCAATCTGGCCATAGACTGTGTCAGTGAAGTTGTACTGACCGCCGACTGCCCAGGAGAAGCTGTCATCACTGGTCGAGTCCGACAAGCCCAATGCTGAAATCTTGACCCTGGCATGAACGTAACCCGGCTTGGCAAACAGCTCGAAGCCGTTGGCAACTTCCACTTTGCCTTTCAGGTAGAAACCGTACGCGCTATCTACCTTGATTGAGGCGGGGACGATGCCAAAGCCGGGAACATCAACGTCGACTGTGGCGCTGTCGAGGCCCTGGGCCACGATGACTTCGGCCGCGAAATTCTTCGTGAAGTTGTATCCGAGCCGGAGCGCGGCAATCCCTGTATTTGCCGAGAACGCGCCGGTTTCTTCGAATTTCGTGTGCGCGTACCCGACTTCGAGGTACATCTTGTTGTTTTCTTCCGAATGCGCAACTGAAGCGAGCAGCGCGGCCGAGATCGCAAGGGACGTGAGTAGTTTCTTCATAAAGCTCTCCTTCTACTCTTCCGTGAATCGAGAAAGGATGCTGTCACAGACAGCGCTCAGCAGCAGTACGTAGTTCTGGCAAAGCTTCTGAACGCAGGTAGAGCAAATAAATACGTACTTTTACGCAGCAAGATTCTGTTCATCTGGAGCAACTCGGAAGATGTCATGCGGGACTCTCTTTCGGCGAGATCTCTAATGGCCGGTGTGTTCCTCTGGCCGGCTGCTTGAAGTCGATCCGCAGTTGCCCCCATGCAACTCACCTCGCTACCGGTGGTCATTGGCGCGCGGGCGGTGCCGGCATCCCATTTTTCGGCCAGCCGTGTAAACTACGCGCCCTTTGCGGGGCCAGCAGGGCCGATTAGAAGCCCAAGTCCCTGAGAAGTAGAAGCTTTGGATGGCTTCAGATCGAAAGGGATGAGGAAAACGCGCCTGTAGCTCAGTTGGATAGAGTACCTGGCTACGAACCAGGGGGTCGGGAGTTCGAATCTCTCCAGGCGCGCCAGTCCCGCTCAAACATGCACGCACCGCCAGCGCAAATTCCGCAATTCGTGGATCTCACGGACGCCGCGATTCGTTCGGACGTGATCCCGCTCGGTCGCCCCGCCGTGCTCAAAGGTCTCGTGAGTGCGTGGCCCGCGGTAGGCCACGCACGGGTCTCTGCCGCGAATCTGGTCAAGTATCTGCAAACCTTCGACACGGGTGGTCCCGTCGACGCGGTCATGACCCCGCCCGAGGTCGCCGGGCGGATCTTTTACAACGACACGATGAGCGGTTTCAATTTCATCAGGAACCGTTTGCCGCTGGCCACCGTCGCCGAGCAGGTGCTGCGCTATGCGGCGTTCCCCAATCCGCCGGCGGTGGCCGTGCAAAGCGCGCTGATCCGCGACTCGGTGCCGGGCTTCGCGGCGGAGAATCGCTTGACGTTCCTCGACGACTCCGTCTTGCCGAGAATCTGGCTCGGCAACGCGATCACAACGCCCGCACATTTCGACGAGTGGAACAACATCGCGTGTGTCGTGAGCGGCCGCCGCAGATTCACGCTGTTTCCTCCCGAGCAGATCGAGAATCTGTACCCCGGTCCCGTTGATTTCGCGCCGACCGGGGCGCCGATGAGCCTGGTCACGGTGGGCAGTCCTGATTTCACGCGCTATCCAAGATTCAGAACTGCACTAGCGGCGGCCGTCGTTGCCGAGCTTGGACCAGGCGATGCCATCTATATCCCGCCGACCTGGTGGCACCACGTGGAGTCACTGGACACGTTCAATCTGCTCGTCAACTATTGGTGGCGTGGAGTCATCGGTGATTCCCGCCGAACCGATTCAGCATTCGACTGCATGATGCATTGCCTCTTGAATCTCAGGCAGCTGCCGCCCGAGACGCGGCAAGCCTGGGGCGCGATCTTCGCTCACTACGTCTTTGGCTCGGACAGTTCGGTCACTGGCCATATTCCCGCGGAGAGGCGCGGCATCCTCGGTGAGATCAGCGCCGAACAAGCTAAAGTATTGCGTGCACTTCTGGCGAAACGCCTGCAGAGTTGATGCCACCGCAAGGAGGATCACGATGCCGAGGACAAGTTGCGATCAGGTGGTCAGCGAAGAGCACGCAACCATCAGGAGCCAGCGCGTCAATCGCGGTGCGCAGGCGGAGCGCCAGGGGTTTGCCGGTCTTGCGCTCTCGGGTGGCGGAATTCGATCGGCGTCATTTGCGATCGGCGTCATCCAGGGGCTCTACGCCGCCGGCGCGCTGAAGTTCATCGACTATCTGTCGACGGTGTCCGGCGGTGGCTACGCTGGCTCTGCGCTCACCTGGAGCAATCACCTGGCGCGTCTGTCGCAAGTGGCGCCCACTTTTCCGTTTGGCGAAAAGGGACGCGGAGCTCGCACGGCCATCTCCGACAATGCGTCTCTCCCGCTCGCGCCCGACGCGCTTGCGTATATCCGGCAACACGGCAACTACCTCATGCCAACAGCCGGCCTCTCGGTGCTGGCGCTCGTTGGCGTCGTCCTGCGCAATATCGTTGTCTGCTTTTCCGTCTATACGGCGGGACTCATCGCCGCTGTGCTCGCGCTCTTTCTGCTCTGGTCCGAGCTGCATCCTCGCCTGCACCTGCTTGCCGGTACGAGCGACCCGGATTGGGACTACCTCTTGCCAGGCCTCGCGTTTCTCGCGCTCTTCGTCGCGGCCTCACTCCTCTACAGCCTCTTTACCTGGGTGATGTCGATATTTCAGAGCAAGAGCAATATGCACTACCGGTGGCGAGTGCGCTTCCAGGTGGCCTGCGGATCGCTCCTGACGCTGGCCCTATGCGCTGCTGTTGCGGGATCGGTGCCCATAGTTGTTGGCTCGCTCGAGCAGGTCTGGGCCAGGGCGGCGCTGCTCTCGGGCACGTCGGGCGTGGGACTTGCCGGCGTCATCTACGAATACCTGACTCAACATCGCAAGTCGGTTCCCAGGTTTCCGCGCCTGACCGCAACACGCGTTGCCATCACGGCCGCCGCGCTGCTCTATGGATGGTTGTTGATCTCGTACCTCGCCGCCGACACGATGGTGCGGCACAGTGCGGGCGACGCTGGATCCGTCGCATGGTGGCTTCTCGGCGCGCTTGGATATTTCGCGCTGTTCGGAATCCTCATCAATACCAATCTCTTTGGCATCGGGCGGATGTATCGCGACCGGCTGATGGAAGCCTTCATGCCAAGCCGCGCGGCGCTCGCATCGAATGCGTGGATGCGCGCGGAGACCGCCGACAACACATTTCTGAAAGATGTATGCGCGGGGACGGACCCGGGGCCCTATCACCTGATCAACACCAACGTCATCCTGACCGACGCCGAGAGTTCGAAGTATCGCAATCGAGCGGGCGACAGCTTCCTGATGTCGCCTCTCTACTGCGGCTCCGATGCGACCGGCTGGTATCCGACGGCACAGTGCCTCAATGAAATGTCGCTCGCGACGGCGATGGCAATCTCGGGCGCCGCCGTCAATCCAAATACGGGCGGCGGAGGCGAGGGGCTCACCCGCAACAGATACGTCGCCTTCATGCTCGCGCTGTTCAACATCCGGCTCGGCTACTGGGTGCGCAATCCAAGGCTCACTGTTGACGGAACCAGGTTCCTGCGAAAGATCCGGCCGACCCTCTTGCATCCCGGGCTGCGTCAGGGACTCCTCGGCAGCGGTCAGCATGAGCGCGCGACATTTCTCGAACTCACCGATGGCGGGCACTTTGACAACACCGGCGTCTATGAACTCATTCGCCGCGAAGTTGACACGATCGTGCTGTCGCTTGCGAGCGCCGACCCGGACTATTCGCTGGAGGACCTGGCGATTGCGATCGAGCGCGTGCGGGCGGACTTTGGCGTCTTCATTGAATTTGACGCCAGCAGCTTCAACGATCTCGCGCCAGGGTCTGCCGACGACAAGTCAGCGCAGGCACCCGTGACAGCGACGGACGTGAAAGGATATTCAAGCGCCGCCCTGCAACTTTCAGCACGCGGCTACGCGCTCGCGACCATCTGGTATCCAGGTCACTCCGGCAAGCTGATCGTCATCAAGAGCAGTACCGTCGCCGGCATGCCAATCGATACGGCCGTGTACAAAATCCAGCACGCCGACTTTCCGAACCAGAGCACTGCCGATCAGTTCTTCTCCGAGCGTCAATTCGAAGCGTACCGGGAGATCGGTTACCAGATCGCCAAGCAGATGCTCAAGGACGCGGCGCTCCGGGCAGCGCTCGAGCAGCCGGGGCAACCACAGGAGAGCTAGCTCGCCATGCGCAACAAGAAATCGGAAAGCAAGCTGTCGGTGCGCGCGATTGCCGGGACGCATGTCGTCATTCTCGCCTGGGACATGAAACCGGAAGCGACTCCAGGACTCATCGGCTTCGCGGTCGAGCGCACGCAATTCAAGGTCGGCACCGTGCTCGAGCGCTTCTGGTTGCGGGGCATCAAGCGCTTCGAAGATAAGGACAAGGGATTGCCGGCGGGCACGCCAGTGCCGACATCGGAGCATCCGGTGCAATCGTTCCAGTGGGGCGACTACACCGCGCAGCCCGAGACCAGCTATCGCTACCGGGTGGTTCCCGTCTACGGGCAGCCGCTCAATCTCGAGCTCCGCGAGACAGACGGCGCGGCGGTCGATATCAGCACCGAAGCCGAGATGGCCGGCGAGCACGCGGTCTATTTCAATCGAGGACTCGCCGGATCGCAGGCGTACGCGCGGCAATTCACCAATCCGATTCCAAATGCCGACGCACCCGACTCGCCGCAGATGAAATGGTTGTCGCGGGGACTCTACGAAGCGCTCAGCGCTTTCATCGGCCGCGCCAAGGACTCGAGCTGGGGATTGCGCGCAGCGCTCTACGAATTTCACTATGAACCCGTTGGCCGTGCTTTCAAGCAGGCGATCGATGCGGGTGCCGATGTGCGCATCATTTACGACGCGCCGAACTACGGCACCGACAACACGAAAATGGTGAACAAGCTCAAGCTCGCGGCGCATTGTCAGAAGCGCGCCGCCGGCGGCTACCAGAAGCACAACAAGTACATCGTGCTGCTGAAGAACAACGAGCCGGTGGAAGTGTGGACGGGCTCCACCAACATTTCTGCCGGCGGCATCTTCGGCCACTCCAACGTGGGTCATCAGGTACGCAGCAAGACGCTCGCCCGCAAGTATCTTGACTACTGGAATACGCTCGCACAGCTCCCCGATCCGCCGATCGCGAAGGTCGAGCATTTCAACGAAGCCGCAACACCCACTCCGCCCGGCATGCCGGCCGCGAACACGCTGACGGCGCTGTTCAGCCCGCGGCCCGGCGCCACGCTGCAGTGGTACGCGGATCGCATGGAGGGCGCCGCCGAGATCGTGTGCTTCACGGTCGCGTTTCAGCTCGCAAAGTCGTTCGAAACCGTGCTCAAGAAGGAAGACGACGTGTTGCGTTACGTCGTCTCTGACAAGCGGCTTGCGGGCGAAGCGATCATCACCGCGGACAAGGACGTGATCTACGCGGCCGGCGCCAAGTTCGAGAAGGGCGATCTGCCGGAATTCCTGCCCGAAAAGCTCACCGGCCTCAACAGCAATAACTACATCCACGACAAGTTCATGCTGATCGATCCGCTGAGCGACGATCCGACGACGGTCACCGGGTCGGCGAACTTCAGTGGCGCTTCACAGACGGATAACGATGAGAACATGCTGGTGATCCGCAGCGACCAGCGCGTTGCCGACATCTACTTCGGCGAATTCATGCGTATCTTCGATCACCTTTACGCGCGTTATCTTGCGAAGAAGATCCGCGAGGAGGAGGCTGCCAAGGCGAAAGCGGCTGGCGGCAAGAAGACTAAGCCCAAGCCGGGCGCCGGCTACCTGAAGCCGGGCGACAGCTGGGTGGCGGATCATTTCAATCCCGGCCCAAAGTCGCGGCGCCGACAGTACTTTCATGGCGCCTGGCTCCCGTAGCGTAACGCTCTACTGAATGAAACCCGCTGCTTATGGAATGACCGCGATCGCCGCAATTGTCGCGTGCGCATATGCGGCCATCGCTGCCATGCAAGCGCCCGCTGCCGCCGGGCTCGATGCGCCCGCGGCGGAGTTTTCGGCGGCTCGCGCTGCGCTTGACGTCGCCGAGATCGCACAACGGCCGCATCCCATCAGCTCGCTCGAGCACGATCGCGTGCGGGACTACCTCGTCTCGCGGTTCCGCGCGCTCGGCGTGGAACCGGAACTTCAGGAGACCACCGGCGTGTTCGCGCGTGACGAGGTGGCCGGGCGCGTCACCAACGTCCTGGCGCGGCTCAAGGGAACGAAGAGCAGACGGGCCGTGATGCTCGCAGCCCATTACGACTCCGTGCCGTCGGGCCCCGGCGCTGGCGACGATGGTTCCGGCGTCGCAGTGTTGCTCGAGACGTTGCGTGCTTTGCGCGCGGGCGCGCCGCTCGCGAATGACGTGATTTTCGTCGTGACTGACGGCGAGGAAGCGGGTCTGCTCGGTGCGGCAGGGTTCGCACAGCATCCCTGGGCGAAGGATGTTGGGCTCGTGCTCAACTTCGATGCGCGCGGCGACGACGGCCCGGCGTTGATGTTCGAGACCACGCCGGGCAACGGCCGGTTGATCGAGCTGCTCGGCGACAACGCCCCGTACGCGCTCGGCTCATCGCTGACGTACGCCGTGTATCAGCGCATGCCAAATGACACGGATCTCACGATCTTCCGGATGGCGGGACTCACCGGACTGAACTTCGCGTTCATCGGCAATCTCGAGGCGTATCACACGCGGCTCGATACGCCGCTGCGCTTGAATCCGCGGACGCTCCAACATCAAGGGTCGTATGCCGTAGCGTTGGCGCGCGCCGCTGGCGACATCGATCTCAACAAGGGCGCGCTGCGGGGCGCGAATTCGGTCTACTTCAATTTATTTGGCGCGCATCTATTGCACTACCCCGAGAGCTGGGCTGTGGCGCTCGCGGTACTCGCGGCTTTGCTGCTGGTGATCGTGATCGTGCTCGCTTTTCGGGTGCACCAATTGACGTGGGCCACGCTCGGCCTCGCGCTGCGTGCGCCACCGCTGTCGATCGCCGCGGCAGCGTCGCTTGGCATGCTCGCAGTGTCTGCCGCGCGAGCAGCGCATGGCAGTTGGCTGCCAGCGGGCAGTGTCGGTTTGAGCGATTGGTACGCGAGCGCGATCCTTGCGCTTACCGTCGCCGTGGTTGCCACCTGGGTTTTCATCATCCACCGCAGGAATTCCGGAATTGCGCTCACCGTGGGCGGGCTGATCTGGTGGGCGATGCTTGCGGTGGCCGCAGCCTGCGCCCTGCCGGGCGCAAGTTATCTTGCGCTGTGGCCGGTCGTCTTCGTATCCCTGTCGGTCGGCGTCGCCGCGCTTTCGGTTGGCGGCGGACAGCCGTCCGCGGCCGCGCGCCTGATGTCACTCGCTTTGTTGTTGCCGGCTGTATGGATGCTTGCGCCGCTTGTGCAATTGCTGCACGTGGTGTTTCCGCTGAACAGCGCCGGAGCGATCGTCCTCACCGGCTTTGTATCGATCGCGCTTTGGCTGGTGATCGTGCCGCTGCATCAGATCGTCGCCGCCTGGGGCTGGCGCGCGCCGGCGGGAGCGTGTGTCATCACGCTTGCGCTCTTCGTGTGCGGTGCGCTCTTCACGCGCTACTCCGAAGCGCATCCGCAAGCTTCGAATCTCATGTATCTGCTCGACGTGGACAACAATCAGGCGCTTTGGGCGAGCGACGACGCGGCGCTGAATGCGTGGACGGCCGAGGCGTTGACGCGCAGTCCGGATTACGGGCCGCTGCCCGCGTTCTACGCCTCGAAGGCCATGAGAGTGGCGCATCACGAGGCGCCGGTTGCAGCGTTGCCGGCGCCGGCGATTTCGATCGTGCGCGATGTCAGCACAGCGGGGCGACGTGAGTTGCGCCTGCGGGTTGCCGCGAACGTTCCGGCCTGGGCATTGCGCGTTCGCGTCCTCGGTGCGCCAGTTACATCGGCGCGTGTCAATGGGCAGGAATACAGCGACATGTCCAGTTCGCGAGCGATGCCACGCGCGGAATGGAGCATGCAGTACTTCAATCCG
>JBGPLJ010000013.1:0-26179 GCA_041486385.1 Steroidobacteraceae bacterium | reverse complement strand
CCGCGGTCATCACGCTGCCCTTCGGTCCGGGTCCGACGTCGCCATAGCGCAAAGTCTGCAGGGCCTTCGAGTTCTTGAAGATGGAGACATAGTAGTCCCGCGCCTCTTCGGCCCGGCCGTCGAACCACAGACAGGTGGTGAACTTCTGCATGGCGCTGGTCTCCTGATGCTGGACGAAGTGGGCGAATCCTGCCGCGAGTTCCTCGCGGCAGATCTCCCCCAAGGACGCTGACACTACCCCTCGGCCGACAGCCCACGCAGGCTTATTGGGCAGTTACGGGGGCGTATCGCGAATCTGAACGGAAACCCAACGAAATACCTACTCTTATATATAGGTGTACAGGCCGCAGACGCCTCCCCCTAAGCGCACTTGCCACGTGGCCGCAGTTGACGGGAAGGCGGGATCGGTCGATAAGGTCGGCTGGATCGAGATCTCGGCGAAGCCAAATTGGGAGGGGATATGCGCGCACTAGCCATGATTTTCCTTGGAACCGTTTCGTTGATCGTCATTTCGGGCGCGGTCAGTGCCAAGGACAAGCCACTGTCGGACGCCGAATACACCGCACAGGCACTCTCCGCTGGTCCCGCCGCAATCGCGAAAGGCGCTGCTGTCGTTCGCATGGAGGAGGACGGAAGCATGCGCACGCTGCGCAAAGGAACCAACGACTTCACGTGCATGATCATGGGCACCGACAAGATGTGCAACGACCGCAACAGCATGGAATTCATCCACGCGCTGATGAAGCACGAGCCGCCTGCGGACAAGGCGGGAATTTCCTACATGCTCGCCGGTGACCACGGCGCGAGCAATACCGACCCCTACGCAGCGGGTAAGACGGCGGACAATCATTGGCTCGTGACGGGTCCGCACATCATGCTTTTCGGCCCAGCGGCCAAGACGCTGGGATATACGGAAGCCAAGGACCCTGATCCCAGCAAGCCCTACATGATGTGGGCGGGCACGCCGTACGAGCATGCCATGATCCCGATGGGCGCTCCGAAGAAATAACGCCAGCGTGCGCGAATCACGCGGCGTTCGCGCAGGAAGCTCCTCATGAAGCGACGCGATTTCTGCAAGTCAACCCTGATTGGCGGCGCGGCGGCAGCTTTGCCTTTCGTTCGAGGACGGGCATTTGCCGACGCGGCTGCGCCTCCGGGTGGAAGCGACATGCCTGCAGTCAAACTGTCGGGCGAATCGACCGTCATTCCCGCAGCCGCGGTCAAGGATCTGGCTGCGCGCCTGCACGGGCCGCTGCTGACTTCAAGCGACAGGGACTACGACCAGGCGCGGCGCATCTGGAACAAGATGATCGACCGCCGGCCTGCGCTCATTGCACGTTGTTCAGGTGCGGCCGACGTTGCCCACGCTGTGGCCTTCGCCCGCGAGCGGGAGCTGCTCGTGGCAGTACGCGGCGGCGGTCACAGCTTTCCCGGTTACTCGGTGTGCAACGGCGGTTTGATGATCGACCTTTCGGCCATGCGCGGCGTTCGCGTCGATCCCGCGACGCAGACCGCACGCGTTGCGGGCGGCGCCTGGATTGGCGATCTCGACTGGGAGGCGCAACAGTACGGTCTCGCGACACCGATGGGGGAGATTTCCAACACCGGTGTCGCTGGACTCAGCTTGGGCGGCGGCTACGGGTGGCTGAGCCGGCGTTTCGGCCTCGCCTGCGACAACATAGCCTCGGTCGATCTCGTCACCGCCGATGCCAAGATTCTTCGCGTCAATGCGAAGGAACATCCGGATCTCTACTGGGGCATCCGCGGTGGCGGCGGCAATTTTGGCGTCGTGACTTCGTTTGAATATCGCCTGCATCCGGTCGGCCCCAAAGTACTCGCGGGCAGTCTCAACTACGCGCCCGCCCAGACGCGCGCGGCGCTGGAGTACTACGCGGAGTTCGCCGCGCACGCACCACGCGAATGCACGGTTGAACTCAGCTGGGGCGGAGACGAGGGAGATGCCGCGGACCTCACCGTCTTCGTCTGCCATAGCGGCGATCCACGCGCAGGGGAGAAGGTGCTGCAGCCGTTGCGAACCGCTGTGAAAGCGCGCACCGATACCATCAAGCTGCAGGATTACGTCGACGTTCAGCGGCAATTCGACGGCCCGCCGCTTTCCACACGGAACAGCTACTTGAAAGGCGGCTATGTCGCCGAAGTAACGCCGGCGTTGATCGATGCGCTGATGAACGAGCTACACCTCGATAGCGTGCTCGGCATTGAGATGATACACGGCGGCGGCGCCATCGCGGATGTGGAAACCGGTGCGACCGCGATCGCACACCGGAAGGAAATGTTTCAGTTGCTCGTCGCCGCATCATGGCCCGACGCGGCCGACAACGACCGTAACCGGGCGAGAACCCACACGGAATGGGACAAGGTGAAGCGGTTCACGAGCGGCTTCTACGTCAACCTCAACGACGCGGATCAGAAGGCGGTTGACGACAATTACGGACCCAATCGTCCGCGACTCGCGACGCTGAAGAAACAGCACGATCCGATCAACCTGTTCCGCTTGAATGCGAACGTGCGCCCGGTGGTTTGATTCAAATTCGCGAGGCCCGTCGCACTGAGTCGCTGCGACTGCATGCCAGACTGCGCCGATGGTGATCGCGGAAGGCACTCGTAATCTCCTGCTGGCGAATGCCGTGACAGCGGCCCTGGCGCTGATCCTGCATTGGCCGCTCGAGACCTTGCTTTGGCCGTTCTGGGTCCAGAGCGTGATCATCGGCTGGTACAGCCGTCGCAGAATCCTGGCGCTCACGAATTTCTCGACCGACGGCTTTTCGATCAATCACCACCCGGCGCCGCCGACGCCGGAAACGCAGCGCTTCACCGCACGGTTCTTCACCTTCCACTACGGGTTCTTTCATTTCGGCTATCTGGCCTTTCTGTGGAAGCGGACGACGGGTTTCAACTGGTGGGATTGGCTTGCGATCATTGCCGCGGCCGCTTCCTTCGTCGCGAGCCACCGCGCGTCCTTCCGACAGAATATTGAAGCGGACAAGCGCGGCCGCCCGAATCTCGGCACGCTGATGTTCCTGCCGTACCTGCGCATCATCCCGATGCACGCCATGATCCTCGTCGGCGCCGGCTACGTGAGCGATAGTGCAGTGGCGCTGTTGCTATTCACCGCTCTGAAGACGGGCGCGGATGTGCTCATGCATCATGTCGAACATAATCTGCTTCAGCGCGCGTCGAGCCCGACGGATCGCCCCGCAAAACCCGCGACATCGAAATAGGTCGCCGAACCTACACGCTCGACTTTGAGGATGGTTTGCAGGCCATTCGCGGCGGGCGGAGACAGGATTGTCTCTCTCGAGACTTTCAGCGGCTTGCCACCCGACAGGCTTTCGCTGAGGACGCGACCTCGCAATCGACCGACGGCCGGCAGGTCAAGCTGCAGCAGGTGCGCGATCGTCATGCCGATGTCGGCATTGCTCGCCGGCATCGTGCTGAGGTAGCCCCGGCGAAAGTCCGGTCCGCGTGCGGCCATGAAATTCCAGGTGTCGGCGCGGCTGAAGCTCCCGTGCATGCCCTGCCCTTGCTGCAGGCTCGTGTCGGCTATTTCCGCGGCACAGCGAGACGGTCGCACGCAGCCGGTACTGAAGGATGCGAAGCTGACGATGATCGCTGGTCGCGGAGTACGCGCCGACCCCGCGAGGTCGACCGCACTCAGAGGCAGCGTTCCCGGGAATTCGCCCAGACGACCGGTGTCGACGAACAGGCCGCTCACGTAGTCCTGCCGCAAGAGAATCTGGATCACCTGACCGGCCAATTCGTGAGCCTTGTCCCCTGTCAGCTCGGACGGCAGGTACACAAGATCGGATCCGCCATTCGCCGCGATGATGATCAACGGTTGGGATACATCGCTCGCGATCACACCATGGCCTCGGATGGAATGCGCTCCGCTCCTGAAATCGACGATTGCGTTCTGTGTATCGGGATCGAAGAGGCGCAGTGCGGCGTTCTCTTGCTGCAAGCCCGCCGCAAGATCGATCGCGAGAAACCCGGGTGGCAGCGTGCCCGGCTTGACGTCGCTGTAGGTGAATTTCGCCGCGGGACTCGAGGCGCTCGATTTCGAAATCGTGGAAAAGCCGTGATCCGCAGCGACGATGACGTCGGTGGAAGCCTGGAGTCCAAGTGTCCTCAGACTATGCTCGATGGCCGCCAGCGCATCGTCAAACCCGCGGATGGCCGCCATTGACGTCGGTCCATTGATGCCTGGAATCAGCGTTCCAGGACTGTCCCCCTGATTGTGTTGCGTGCCGTCGGGATCGCGCGACCAGTAGACAAGGACAAAGGGTTTGCCCGCGGCCTTGAAGCGCGGCAGCACGACCTTCATCGTCAGATCGAGAAAGAACTGCTGCTGAGCGGCGTTGGTAACCAGCGTGCCCGGCGTGTGGTAGTCGCCCGGATTTCCGTTGTCGCCGCGCCCGGGCGTCGCTGTGGCAATGCCCGCAGCCTTGATGGCTTCAAGCCATGAGTCCGCGAGCGGAATGCCGCCGCCGTGTCCGGTCGTGTCATCGACAATCAGCGTCGCGCCTCCTCCCACATCTCCTTTGAGCGATCCCAAATCAAGAATGGCCACCGGTCCGAGCTTGCCAATAGCGGCGGTCGAGTAGCCCTTGGCGCGAGCGGCGGCGAGAATCGATTCTTCGTTGAGATAGTTTCCTGCGAAATGTTCATTCACTTCGACGATTATGGGATCGGATTCGAGGAATGGCGTTACGCTGCCTCTGGCGGCGGACACGGGAAAACCAGCGAACAAGGCATTGCTGAAGTCGCCGGTATCGCCCAGCTGATGCCCAGTAGCGAAGGCCGAGGCGTTCGCCGTGGTAAAGGTGGGAAACAACGAGTGGCTGTTGGCGAAATTGACTCCCCGGTCGCGCAGGCGCGCGAGTGCCGGAGCCGTCTCGTAGTCGACAATTTTGGCGCGCAGGCCGTCGGGCACGAAGAGAATCACGTTGTGAGGCTGTGCGGCAATCGCAATCGACGCCGGCAGGATCGCAAGAGCCAGAAGGACAGCGATGGGGAGACTTGGGACTTTCATGTTCACAACCAGAATGGTTTTGTCTTGATGAGTTTCGCGTAAGCTCGCTCCGCCGACCGCTCGAGCTCGCCGATGCGCGCCAACCGGGTTCCGAGGATGACGCGTCGTCTAGTGGGCGCCACCTGCGCCAGCAGGCGTTCGTACGCCACGATATCGTTAAGGGCGCCGAGCGCGTCCTGCAGACTCTTGAGCGACGAAACGGCAGCCTTGCGGCGCATTATCTGCTTTTCCCCAGGGAAAACATCGGCAAGGAACTCCATGGCATAGCGCAGCTCCTTGGCGCGAATGCGCAGCTTGTGCCGCTTGGCCGGCGTGAGCTCCGCAAGCTTCTTGCCCTGCTTGCGGATCTTCTTCAGACGGCGCGTCAGTTCGTCAGCGGCATGAGCCGCTATCGGCCGCGCACAGCGCCGGCACTGCCGTTCATCGTCGCTCCGAGTCCATCGACCCGCCTCGATCCATTCCGACAACCGCAAGAGCAGCGAACGAAAGTGCGCCGATTTCACCGCTTTGGCGGCATCCGCGTGCGCTTGCGCACGCCGCTGCGCAATGTCTCGATACACCTGAGCGAGTCCCGGCTCCCGGGGTTTCCGCTTCCTCAGCGGTGTCAGCACTTCCACCTCTAACGTATCGAGATCCCGTGCCGGTCCCAACTCACCGGTGATCCACGCCAAGTCATCGGTGATCTTCTGCGTGTCCTTGTCTGCAACCACCTTGGCGAACGCCGACACGGCCGCGCGCATGCGCCGGAGTGCCACGCGCATTTGATGCAGTCCTTCGCTGTCTCCCGCAAGCACGGCTGATTCATTGGCAATCAAGTGTCGCAGACATTCGCGTCCTATGACGCGAAACACTTCCTGCGACGTCATCGAGTCCCTGACATGGAGCGACCTGGCGAACCTCGATGTCATGTTCGTTAGCCTATCTCATCTTCAATGAGCAGTGCTTCGAGATTCCGCTCGCCTGCGCCTCAGCAAAAGCTGATAAGCCGCCGGCAGGACCAGCATTGACAAGAGCGGCGCCGTGATCATGCCGCCGACCATCGGTGATGCGATACGCCGCATGATTTCCGAGCCCGTGCCACTCCCCCACATGATCGGCAGCAGGCCGGCAATAATGACGGCGACGGTCATCGCAATCGGTCGCACGCGAAGCGCAGCGCCTTCGAGGATCCCCTGAACGAGATCCTGCTCGTCATTGAGCCGGTGATCCGCGGCGCGTGTGGCAAGCGCTTGATTGAGATAGACGAGCATCACCACGCCGATCTCCGCCGCCACGCCTCCGAGCGCAATGAATCCGACTGCCGAGGCCACCGACATGTTGTAGCCAAGCAGGTACATCAACCAGAACCCACCGACCAGGGCGAACGGCAGCGTCCCCATGATGATGAGCGCATCGCCGATGCGCCGGAACGTGAGGTACAGCAGGACGAAGATGATCACGAGCGTAGCTGGCACGACGATCTTGAGCTTTTGCTTGGCGCGCTCGAGATACTCGAACTGGCCGGACCATGAGAGCGAATAGCCGGCGGGCAATGTCACTTCGCGTGCGACCGCCGCCTGCATATCGCGAACGGCCGAGCTCAGATCGCGTCCGTGAAGATCGATGTACACCCAACCAGAGAGCCGTGCATTCTCGCTCTTCAGCATCGGCGGTCCGTCGGTGATGCGAATCTCCGCGACATCGCCCAGGCGAATCTGCGCGCCGCGCTCGGTCAGGACCGGCAGGTCGCGCAATTTCTCGACGCTGTCGCGCAGCTCGCGCGGGTAACGCAGATTGATCGGGAAGCGCTGCAGGCCTTCGACGGTTTCGCCGATGTTGTCACCGCCAATCGCCGCCGAGACGACACCCTGGACGTCGGCAATATTGAGACCATAGCGGCCGGCCGCGTCGCGATCGATCTTGACGTCGATGTATCGTCCTCCCGATAGGCGCTCGGCGAACGCCGACGTGACGCCGGGCACCGCTCGCACGGCGCGCTCGACGGCTGCCGCGAGCCGATCGACCTGCTGCAGATCCGTGCCCGCGACTTTGACGCCCACAGGGCTCTTGATGCCGGTCGCCAGCATGTCGATGCGATTGCGGATGGGCGGCACCCAGATGTTGGCAAGACCGGGCACACGCACGATGCGGTCGAGCTCCTCGACGAGCTTGTCCGGCGTCATGCCCGGACGCCATTGATCGCGCGGTTTGAATTGAATGGTCGTCTCGAACATCTCGAGCGGCGCCGGGTCGGTCGCCGTCTCCGCGCGCCCCGCTTTGCCGAACACACTCGCCACTTCCGGCACCGTCTTGATGAGGCGGTTCGTCTGCTGCAGAAGCTGCGTGATCTTGCCCGCGGAGATCCCCGGCAATGCCGAGGGCATGTAGAGGAGATCGCCTTCATCGAGCGGCGGCATGAACTCTCCGCCAATGCGCATTACCGGGATCGCAGTTGCGAGCAGGATGAGAAGCGCGCCGCCGAGCACGATCCTGGGATGCGCCAGCACGCGAACGAGCAAAGGCCGATAGAGCCGGATGAGAGTGCGATTGATCGGATTGCTCTGCTCCTCGGGAATCCGGCCGCGAATGAGGTAGCCCATGAGCACCGGAATCAGCGTCACCGCGAGCCCCGCGGCCGCCGCCATCGCGTAGGTCTTCGTATACGCGAGCGGCGAGAACAACCTCCCTTCCTGCGCTTCGAGCGTGAACACGGGCACAAACGACAGCGTGATGATCAGGAGTGAGAAGAAGAGCGCGGGTCCCACTTGCGCAGCAGCGTCGCCCACGACGCGCCAGCGCTCGCCGCCGGACAGCTCACCTTCCGGGTGAGCGTGATACCAGGACTCGATGTGCTTATGTGCGTTCTCGATCATCACGACCGCCGCATCGACCATCGCGCCGATCGCAATGGCGATACCGCCCAATGACATGATGTTCGCGTTGACTCCCTGATAGCGCATCACGATGAAAGCCATCAACACGCCGAGCGGCAGCGAGACGATGGCGACCAGTGCCGAGCGCAAGTGAAACAGGAACACCAGGCACACGAGCGCGACCACGATGAACTCTTCGACGAGCTTCCCCTGCAGGTTGTCGATCGCCCGCTTGATGAGGTTCGAACGATCGTACGTCGGTACGATCTCGACGCCGCGCGGCAGGCTCGCCTTGAGGACAGCGAGTTTCGCCTTCACCGCATTGATGGTCTCGAGCGCGTTCTTGCCCGAGCGCATGATGATGATGCCGCCGGCAACCTCGCCTTCACCGTTCAATTCGGCGATGCCCCGGCGCATCTCAGGGCCGATCTGCAGGCGCGCGACGTCACCGAGCCTGACGGCAATTCCGGATGCGCTGGTCGTCACCGGAATCTTGCGGAAGTCATCGAGCGATTGCAGGTAGCCCGACGCGCGCACCATGTACTCCGCCTCACCAAGTTCCAGCACCGAGCCGCCGGTTTCCTGATTCGCCTTGCCAACCGCCTCGATGACCATGCCCTGCGTGATGTTGAAGGCCCGCATGCGCTCGGGGTCGAGCACGATCTGGTATTGCTTCACCATGCCGCCGACCGAGGCGACCTCGGAGACATTGGGCACTGACTTGAGCTCATACTTGAGGAACCAGTCCTGCAGCGCACGGAGCTGCGAGAGATCCATCGTCCCGCTCCTATCGACAAGTGCGTACTCGTACACCCAGCCCACGCCCGTGGCGTCCGGTCCGAGCGACGCTCTGGCCTGCGCCGGCAGCCGCGATTGCACCTGATTCAGATACTCGAGCACGCGCGAACGCGCCCAGTAAGGGTCGGTGCCGTCCTCGAACAGGATGTAGACGTAGGAATCGCCGAACATCGAATAGCCGCGCACGGTCTTGGCGCCGGGCACGGACATCATCGTGGTCGCAAGCGGATACGTGATCTGATTCTCGATGATCTGCGGCGCCTGGCCGGGATACATCGTTCGAATGATCACCTGCACGTCCGATAGGTCTGGAATTGCGTCGAGTGGCGTGCGCAACATGGCCCACACGCCCCACCCCGCAACCATCAGCGTCGCGAGCAGCACGAGAAAGCGATTCGTGATCGACCAGCGGATGAGTTTCGCGATCACGGCTTGGGCTCCGCTTCGAAGCGATTGACCGTCGACTTTAGATTGGCCTCGGAGTCGATCAGGAACTGCCCCGACAATACGATGGACTGCCCTTCTTCAAGTCCGGAGAGCACGACGGTTTGACCGTTCGCCTCGGCGCCGAGCGTGACATTGACGACATGGAATGCGCCGCCGTCGTCGCGCGTGACCACGACGTTGCGCTCTCCGGTCGTGATCACAGCTTCACTCGGCACGACGAGCTGCGCCTGCGCCCCGGGCTGCGAGAATTCGACGGAGACAAACATGCCGGGCGACAGCCGGCGACCGGCGTTGTCGAGTGCAATGCGTGCGGTGAGCGTGCGCGTTTGCGCGTCGACCTCGGGCAGCAAGGCGATGACCTTGCCCTTGAAGGTCTCGCCCGGCCACGCAGTTGCGGTGGCAACTACCTGGGAAGAATCCTTGATCCAGGCGACCTTCGCTTCCGGAATCTGCGCGCTGACCCAGACTGTCGCCAGGCCGTTGATGCGAAAGAGCGTGGTCCCAGACATGAACGTTGCGCCCTCGCGCACGCCAAGCTCCGTGATTGAACCGTCGATGGGTGCGAGCAGGACCGACGCCGCGCTTGCCTTGCGGTCCGTCTCGAGCGCGCGAATAGTTGCCTCCGGCACGCCGAGCACGACGAGGCGCTGGCGCGCGGCGACTCGCAGGCCCTGCGCGCTTTCTGAAGGGGCACCGAGCATCGCGAGATATTCCTGTTGGGCCTGCATCCACTGAGGTACGACCATCTCGGCGAGCGGCTGCCCGCGATGCACGCGTTCGAGCGGCGATTTGACGTAAAGATGAGTGATGTAGCCTTCGACACGGGCCTGCACGACTTCCTGCAAGCGATCGTCGAACGCGACATTGCCCGCCGCCTGGAAGCGCACCTCACGGGTCATCATCGCGACTTTGCCCAGGCGAATCCCGAGGTTCTGTGCCGCCGTCGAGCTCACCGTGACACCCGCACCGCTCCCCGCCTCATCCGCGTACACGGGAACCAGTGGCATATCCATGTAAGGCGACTTGCCCGGCTTGTCGAACTTCTGGTCCGGCGCCATCGGGTCGTGCCAGTACAGAACCTTGCGGCCGCCTGCCTCCGTTGCCACGACGGGAGCGATGGGGCGATGCGCCCACCAATAGCCGCTGCCCGCGCCGACCGCGAGCAACACCAGCGCTGCAGCGACGAGCGCAATACGGTTCAGAGGCTGGGTGGTCATGGCGATGCTCCGGAATCGTGTAGCAAGTGAAGGAAGGCCCAGGCGCGCGCAACGCCGCCCTTGAGCTCTACGTATTCGAGCTGCGTGTTGATTTCCTCGGACAAGGCGTCGATCGTCGAACGCAGATCGGCGCGACCCGCGGCGTACGCGGCAACACTCGCCTGCGATTGATCGTGAACGAGCGGCAGCAGATCAGTGGCGTAGTGCGCAAGACGGGTGCGGCCCTGGCGCCACTCGGCGAGTGTCGCGGCGACCTCCGCGGTGTGCATGCGGATCTCGGCATCGCGTTCCGCTTCCTCCGCGCGAACGGTGGCGAGCTTTTCGGCGATGACGGGGTTTTGCCGGTTCTTCGAGAAGAGAGGCAGGCCCATGCGAAACTCGAGCGAGACCATGTCCGAGAAATCCGCACCGCGCTTCTGATAGCTCAGCTCTGCGCTCCAGTCAGGGCGCTTCTCCGCGCGCGCGAGTTCGACGTCGGTTCGAGCAGCAGCGATGCGGGCCTCAAGCGGCGCGAGCGGAGCGTGTTGCGCCACGCCGGCCACCAGAGTGTCCGCGGAGTGAGCGACCTCGAGATCGGTGGGAATCGGCGCCAGCGGTCGCTCGACGGCACTGCCCACCCAGCGCGCGAGTTCCGCCCTGCGCATCTCCGCGTCCTGTTCCAGCGCCAGGATGCGGTCATCGAGTCGCGCGGCCATCGATTGTGTCGCCAACGCGTCTGCGGTCGAGAGTCGGCCACTCGCGAGGGCGCCGCGAGTTGCGGCGGCCTGCAGATCCACGCTCGGCTTGAGCTCGCGCAAACGTGCGAGCGATTCGTTAGCGATGGCCGAAGCGATCCACGCTTCCGAGGCGGCGCGTGCCGTCTCGTAGCGCGTCTTGCGCAGCTCCGCGGCGGCGATGCCGATCTCCTGTTGCGCGTAAGTCTTCTGCAGATGGCGCTTTGTGCCGCTCGGGAAACTCTGCATGAAGCCGACGCGGCGCATCGTCATGAAATCGCGCGTGAAGGAGAAGCGGTCAGCGGTGTCGATGGGCAGGTTGTCCACCGCCGCGACCAGCTCCGGATCCGGCAAGCGTCCAGCGCTCGGCGCTTTGACGCTTGCAGCATCGAGCATGGCCGCCGATGACGTGATTTGTGGGGACTCATCGAGCGCGAGCTCGACGGCTTCTTCCAGCGCAAGCGGGCGCTCGTCCGCCACCACCGTGAAGACCGGAAACAACAGCACCGCAAGCCCCAACAACTTCGTGATCATGCATCCACCTCGCGCTCTTGCAGGCGCGCGGCGCGCGCCCAATGCACAGGAACAGCCGGCGACGTGCCGGCTCAATCGATCAGGGTGGAGGCGTTACAGGCGCAGACGCGCCGTAAGGAGATATAAAAGTGTCCCGTTCGCGCGGGGCGCTTCGCAATGAGTAGGAATACTTACGCAGGCTGAAAAGACGCAGCCTGCGCTCTGGTTCAGAGGCGCGACGAGGAATGGATCGGGCGATCCACTGTCGCTCAGCGGCTGCTCCAGGGAGCGTGACGGCACCAGGACTGACGAGGTACTACCCGCGGGACTGATAACGCAGCACGAGCTGCCGGCAACGACTGGGCCCGGCATCGTGTCCGTTGTGCAGCCGGACGCTGGATTTCCCGGGCAACAATCGCTCGTCGCCTTGTCGGCCACGCACGCCATGAGCGGCTGCGCCAAGCCGAACAAGCTGGCGGAGACGATGAATATGGCGGTCAGGCGGCGAAACATGCGTTGATACTCAAACCATCCCAGCGACTGGGTACCCAGTGTAAAGCCACTTCAACGCGGTTGGTATGTCATGTCAATGCGGGTGTTACGTAGGTCACAATGGCTGGTTGGCACAGCGAAACGCCTGCTCATACGGGAAGTCGCAACCAAGACGCTTCAGCTCAGCGCGGCAGCAATCGTCGATCTGCCGCTGTAGTGCCGGAGTCAGCAATTCGCCTGAGGTGCCGGTTCGGCCCTGGCGCAACATGTAGTCCGCGCCGCCCCAGGGCACCACCTGCCCGGGATCGAACTGACTCTGGTGCTGTTTCATGTGCGCGAAGCTCGAGCATTGCAGGACTTTCTCGAACTCCGGGGGCGACAGTTCGACGCCCATGAACTGCGCGACCTTGCCGACGGTGCCGCGCGAATCCTGCTTCATTTGCTCGTAGGTCATGAACAGTACGTTGCTTCGATCGCGCACGCGCCAGTAGCTCGCGAGGTGCTGTGACCAGGATCCCTGCGGTAAGGCGCCCTGCAGAAAGACCTCGACCCATCGCTTGACCGGAGGCATGAGCGGTCCATAGATCATGGAGCGCAGAAAGTGATAGCTCGAAACGATGACATCCTTGGGATCGCGCACGACCGCGATGTAGCGGGCCTTGGGAGAATAGGGAACCTTCTCCTCGGCATAGTGCGTCTTGATCACTCGCAGTCCGGTCGGCGAGCGCTTCTGCGGCGATTCGTCATCGAGCGGAATCATGTAGGGCTGAAACGGCCCTGGCGCATCCGGCCAGGGCACGACCGAGTGAATATTGTCGAATTCCGCGTTGCCTCGATAGGCAATCTGAACGGCAATCTGCAGTACCCAGGTCGTGCCGCTCTTGAATCCCGCGCATGCGAATACGTCATGCTCCGTGGCTTGGTAGTCGCCGAAATCCCGCATCGACCGGGTCGCCGCGCGGATTGCGGGCTCCGGCCATTGGCCGACGAGTCCCAGCAGCTTCACGAGCGGCACACCGAGCCCATAGAGCGGGACGTACGACGCATATCTCGACCACGCGGGAAACGTGCGCTGATCAGGTGGAATGAAGTCGGAGGCCATCATGGTCAGGTGTCCGTCGGTTGCTTGCCCGTAGAATAGTCAGGAAGCGGACGGCCTGTCTCTGGATCGTTCTGAATGGTTTCTGACATTATTCTGATGTCGAACGGCCCTGGGCTCAGTTCAACATGGACGCTGGCGTGCAAGTTGTCTACGAAATCGCCGGATTCCGGCTCGACGCCGAACGGCACACGCTGACCGCGGCCGACGGCCGCCCAATCCCGCTGACGGCCAAGGCGTTCGAAACACTCCTTTATATGGTGCGGCATCGCGAGCGGCTGCTCGAGAAGGCCACGCTGATGCGGGACCTGTGGCCCGGTGTCATCGTCGAGGAAAACAGCCTCAACCAGGTGATCACGACGTTGCGGCGCGCCTTCGGTGAGCGGCGCGGCGAGGATCGATTCATCGTGACGGTGCCTGGACGCGGCTACCGATTCGTTGCCGAGGTGCGGGAGGTTGGCGCGGCCCGTGCACCCCCGGTCGAGCCGTCGGCAACCGGCCGACCCCCATCGATCGCCGTGCTCTCATTCGTGAATCTCACGAATGATCCGGAGAAGGAATACTTCGGCGAAGGCATGGCGGAGGAGCTCATTCACATGCTCACGCGCATCCCGGGCCTGAAAGTTTCCGCGCGGACCTCTTCGTTCGCCTACAAGGGACGCCATACCGACGTGCGCGATATCGGGCGTGATCTCGGTGTCGCCGCCGTCATCGAAGGGAGCGTGCGCAGCGCCGGCGAACGCATCCGCGTGACGGTGCAGCTCGTCGAAACGCAGGCGGGCTATCACCTGTGGTCACAGACATTCGATCGGAAGTTCGAGGATATCTTCGCGCTGCAGGATGAATTGGCGGCGGCGGTGGTTCGCGAGCTGCCCGGCAGGGCTGAACATCTAGCGCGCCCGCCGGTTCCTTCCGCGCCGCCGACCCGCAACGTCGAGGCTTACCAGAGCTACCTGCAGGGATCGGCGTTTCTCGGGCGACCCTCGGAGCCCAATCTGCGCACGGCCATCATGCACTTCGAGAATGCGATCGCACGCGATCCTCTCTTCGCCCGCGCGCTCTGCGCTGAAGCGAACGCTCACGCCATGCTCGCAACGATGTTCGGCACCAAGGATCTGTCCGACACGCTCACGCAAGCACAGCGCGCCGCCGAGCAGGCGCTCGCTCTCGATCCGAGTCTCGCGGACGCCGAAGCGATGCTCGGAGCCGTGCAGGCCCATCGGGCCAACTGGCTCGAAGCAGAGGCTCACCGCGCCAGGGCACGCTCCCTCGGCGCGAACGACGTCGCGTTGGGCAGCGGTTGGGCCCACTCCGCGGCCGTCGGTCATCTGAGGCAAAGATTTCAGGAAGCGGCCATTGCGCACGAACGGGCGCCAGCCGAGCCGGCGACCTCGATGCTGCTGGGCAGTTTCTATGCGCTGCTAGGGCGCGATGCGGAAGCGCAGACCTATCTCGACCTCGCCGTTACGCTCGGCTGGGGCGAGAACCTGGTTCCCATCCCGATCATTCGCTCGGAGATCGCACGGCGGGCGGGACGATTCAAAGAGGCCGCGAACTACATGATGCGCGCACTGCCTGCCGACTCGCGGCGCGCGGGCGCGGAACCACTCGTCGAGCCTGTGTACGCCGCGCTTGCAGATCCGGCGCGCAAACCCGCCGCGCTGGCTGCAATACGTGAATTGTTCAATACGCGTGAAGCCGAGATCACTGCCGCCGCGTCATTGCCCATGGTGCTCATTCACTGGCTGGTGCTGCTGGGCGATCTCGACATGGCGCATCACGTCGCCGCGCGGGCGGTCAATCACTTCCTACGCGAGCGTGCGATTCGCCTCAATAGCTTCCTGCCGCAACTGTGGATCCCCGAGCTGCGCGCCTTCCGCCAGGATCCGCGCTTCGGATTGCTCGCCGAACGGCTCGGCCTGATCGAGTACTGGAAGAAATACGGGCCGCCGGATGAATGCGAGATTCGCGAGGGGCGATTGATCTGTCGCTAGATCCCTGTGCGTCGCCGTCACTCGAAAAAGGCCACCGTGCGCAGCTCGATGCTCGAGCGCGGCTTCGCGTCGGCAAAACTCGGGTCGTGGAATGCGGTGTGCGGTGCGCGCAGGGCCCGGGTCCGATCGCTGTCGTGGAACTTGATGAACAGGACCTCGTCCCGCGTCATATTCGAAAAGTACCACCACTGGTGATTCGGGTTGTAGTGAAAGATGGCGGCCGCGGGAACAGTGTCTTCGTTCGGCATTTCGCCCAGCATGGCCTTCTCGTCGGGCAGCTTATCGACGATGAATAGCGTGTTCGGCACACCTTCGTCGGGACCGACACTGCGGGCATCGCACACCGCCAGCGGCCAATCCTGCGGCGGCTTTGAAAAAGCGCGCCACAGGCTCGAGGCGATGAAGCGCGAGTAGCCTTTCCCGTCCGGGAACGACTTCTCATAGATCGTCCGGGCCATCGCTGCGGCGCGCTGGGGCGTGAAATCGACGTGCGCCTCGCCGGCGGGCGGTTGCACACCGCCGCGGTGGGTGTAGCCGACTGTCTGTTGCTTTTGCTGGTACTTCGAGATATCGCCTGAAGTGCGGATCATCCAGCCCATCGGGGCGACCCGTGTCGCGCCTGTCAATGCCTTCACCGACGCGACCACTTCGCCCGGATAGACACGGTCGACCTCATCTCTGTCGAAGAAATCGGTCACCACGCTTGGCCGCCTGGCCAGCCTGAAGCCGTTAACGTCGATAGAGAAACGCTCCTTGATGGCGCGTCCATCGCGAACCGGCACCTGATGCGTCTCGTAGCGGCCCGTATTGTGCTCGACGCCCGGCGCTACGAATCGCCGGTTGATGAAGGAGCCGCGCACGACATAGTTGATCGCCGCGTCGACCGTTCTTACGCCCGGTTCTGTCAACAATGATCCCATCTGCACGCTGCTCATGGGTACGCAGTCTACCGCATACCGAGTCGGCGTAGCCGCCCGCCTCCTTGACGGAATCTTTCGCAGCGCGCAATTGTTCGCTACTAGACCCAGACCTGCAGGACGTAATCGAACGGCGCCTGAGCCGTGAGCAGGTCGACGCGCTGCAGTTTGATCCGGAACTGATTGCCGAGCTTGCGCAGTGTGTGCTGGTACTGACCCGTGAAGTGACGCGTCTGATCGCGCCGTAGTTCGGTCATCATGAAACGCGACCGTACGCGAAGCTCGGTCTCGGTTTCCTGCTCGACCACCACATTGCCGACAATGTGACTGGTTGCCCATGCAGGCGCCTGCGACCAGGCGTTCGGATGGGTCACGCGGCCCATTCTCACCTCCATCATTGACTTGTCCTCGGCGAAGATCGAAGGCGAATCGAGCCACTCGGTCTGATCCGGGGAAGCGGGCATCCAGTAAACACCGTCGTCGTCGAACAAGTCGATGTAGGCCGGCCAGTGCTTGCCGTCGAGGAGTTCCGACTGAAAGAACAGAAACTCCTCGACACGCAAGCGGATGTCCGAACTGCTCGCGACCGGAGGGTTGAGGGCACGCGGCGGGAGCGCGCGAATCTGCCTCGCGACCCGCGGGGCGTGATCCGGTGCGATCCCCTGGGCGCCCGTGCGGCTCTGATCCGGCGTCGCGAAAATCACGACGTCCTCGAGCAGCGCATTGCGAAGCTTCTTGTCGGACATCTCAGGCGCTCATGTACTTTTGCCACGCCTTGAACTGACTGCGCATCACAGCCTCCGACGTGCCGTTGTTCGAATAAGTGACTTCGCCGTCGACGGTGTCCCCGCCAAAGTTGCGGTGAAAGCTCACCCAGTTGCTGCCCGTCGATTCGAGTCCCCATTGGCCTTTCGTCCAGTTCTCGAGATCGTCCGCATTGACCATGGTCGACGGCGAGTTGACCAGGTTGAAGTACCAGAGCGAGCGGCGGTAGATCGCCTGTGACACGCCCTTCAGCCGGAAATGCCAGATCTCGGACAGCGTCTTGTTGGGCGCGATCGGTCGCAGGCAGCGCAGCTGCTGCAACGGCGACTGGACCGACAAATAGGGATAGATCAGAACGTGATGGATGCTGCGCCCCAGGTACTCTTCGGCACGTTCGGCGCCATAGGCCTTATGCATCGCGGCGACGTATTCCTGCGTATCCGGGTCCTCGGGCCGCAGGCCCATGTACCCCTTCAGGATGCCGTGCCCGCGCGGCAGGCTGACCGTTTGCACCGAGTCCCACTGATCGAACGACGACGCGAACGCGGACAGATAATGGTAGTAGAGCGGAGGCGTAACACCCTTCCCCTTGAGCGCGCGTGCGACGCGGTTCGCCGCTACGCCGGTCGACTGGTGCGTGACCGATGGATGCAGCGCGTCGAGCTGATTTTCCATGAAGAATTTCCAGTTCGAATGCTGGATGACGCGATGACAGACCGGGACGATCTCAACCTCGCCGACGGGAGATCGGTCGCACATGTCATCAAACGCGATCCGCGCATCGCCCAGGAACTCGAGCAAGGTCGGCGCCTGCCTGGAGAGGCGCGCGAACACGAAGCCGCGGTAGCTATCGACGTCCGCGGCCGCGCGCATCGAACACTCGGGATTGTCCGGTGTCATGCGAGTGCCCTCATACCCCGCCGACAGCGGAACACCCTTTACTCTGCCGTCGAGATGAAAAGTCCACGCGTGATAGGAGCAGACGAAGGTCGATCCGGTATTGCCGGAGCGGCTGCCACAAACCTGCACGCCGCGGTGTGGGCAGCGGTTGTAAAGGATGCGAATCTTCCGATCGTTCCCGCGCACCATCAGCATCGGTTGACGGCCGATCGTGACGGCGTGGAAGTCGCCCGGCTTTGGCACCTGCGATTCATGACCGCAATAGACCCAAGTCCGCTCCAGGATCTTTTCCATCTCGAGATCGAAGATGGCCTGATCGGTATAGACGCTGCGGTGGACGCGATCGGGCTCCACCAGTCCTGCTATGGGTCCCGCTTTGGATCCTGCCACGGGCGCCATGATCAGAACTCCACCTGCATACGCAGCGACCACTCGCGTCCCCTGGCTGGCACAACGTTGTAGTTGCGGACAATCGCGTTGTACGACGCAGCGATGATGTAGTCGCGGTCGAGAATGTTGTTGACGGTGGCGGCAATGGACCACCGCCCGCTGGCGCTGCGCCAGCCGAGGTTGGCATCGAGCAGAGAATAGGCGGGCTGTGCGATCGCTTCGATGTTCGCGGCGTCGTTGTAGGCTTTCGACCGGTAGCTCCAGCCAAGACGAGGCGTAAGTGAGCCGCGAGTGCCCCCGAGATTAATCGTCGTCTGGGTGGCGGCATTCAGCGTCCACTTGGAAAGCCGCTAGAAGTGCTTCGACGTGTCGAGGCCGATGACGCCGGCCGGGAGTTCGAGATATTTGTCGTCCAGGTAGCCGACGCCCGCTTCGACGAACCAGTTGCGTGCTGGCGCCGCTTGCAGCTCCAACTCGAAGCCCTGCACCCGAGCGGACGGCCCGTTGATATAGATTGGGGCAACGCCGGTCGCGGCGGTGAAACCTTGAACCTGAATGTCCGTGTAGTCCGTATAGAACGCGGCACCATTCAATCGAAGCCTGCGGTCAGCCGTCTGCAACTTGAATCCCGCTTCGTACACCTTGACGGACTCGGGATTTACTGTCGGGACGGCTGGCAGTGGAGGAAATACTCGCTGCGTAAATCCACCGGACTTGAACCCGCCGGAATAGCTCGCGTAGATCATCAGGTCCTCGGTCCAGTGATAGGCGGCATTCAGATACGGCGTCCACTTACTCGTCGTGAGCGACTGCGGAACGTTCGGCAGCGTTGGCGTACCCACCGTGAACGCCGGCGTGCGCGATTCGGTGATGAACTGGTAAGGCCCGACGTCGAAGTTCTTTTCATCGCGCGTGTAGCGCGCACCCGCCGTCAGCGCCAGCTTCTTCGTCGCATTGAAGGTCGCCTGTGTGAAGAGCGCGGAACTCTTGTTGTCGATGAGTCCGCCGCTGCGCACGCTGACCGGCGTAAATGCTACGTCGTTCAGATTGTCGACCTTCTCCTTGAAGTAGTAGCCACCCACGATCCAGCTGAGGCGATCGTCGTACGAAGTGCCCTTCAATTGCAGCTCCTCGCTTGCCTGCCATTGATCGAACACGTCGGTGAAATGGGCGATGACGAGTGGCGTGCCGTCAAAATCGCGCTGCGAGTCCGCCTTCAAGTTGCGATACGCGGTGATCGATACGAGTTCGACGGGACCAAGATCCCAGTCGACGTTGATCGAGGCTCCCCAGACATCCGTGTTCGAGTAGGAGGGCAAGCCTCCGGCGACGCGATTTTTTCCCAAGGACGACTCGAAGTAACGCGAGCTGTAGCACGCAGGGTTGTTGTTGGCGGGCGCCGGGTTGTAAGGCTCAAACGGTCCGGACAAGCACGGCTGTCCACCGAGAAAAGTGGCGACATAGTTGCTGAGGAGAGTGAAGTTGTCCGTTGGAACGTCAAATGGGGCGAGCGTCCCGGGCGGTGCGCCCGGCACCTGTTGCACATTCAGTTCGTAGTATTGGCTGGTGGGATCCACCCCTGGCGGTAGAAACGGTATCGATCCGGGCGCGATTGGACCCATCGCCCCGGGCGTGGATGCGCCCGGTGGCGGCAGCGGCGGGAGCGGTGCGTCCACGGCGTAGGGTGAGGCGGCACGCGGGGGGATGTACGGCAGGTTCCGCGGGTTAAAGAGGCTTGACGTCAGGTCTGCGCCGCGGAGTACCGCCGGAACGCCGTGGCTGCGATCGCGCGTACCATCGACCGCGACGTCGATCGTCAGACCGTCGCTCGCGCGCCAGCGTGTCTGCAGCAGGCCGGTCAATGTGTCGGTGTTGCCGTAGTCATCGCCGGTCAGGACATTCGTGACATAACCGTCGCGCTGTGCGCGCGCGACTCCGAGTCGCGTGAAAACTTTGTCCGAGAGCGGCAGGTTGAGCATTCCCTTCAGTTCAATGCGGTTGTCATCGCCGTAGATGACCGTGGCGCGGCCACCGAGGTCCGGCCCCGGCTTGCGTGACACGACGCTGACGGCACCGCCGATGGTGTTGCGGCCGAACAGCGTCCCCTGCGGTCCGCGCAGAATCTCGACGCGATCCAGGTCGAGAACGTCGAGAATCGCGCCGATGGAGCGGGCGATGTAGACACCGTCCACATACAGGCCCACGCCCGGTTCAATGGAACCCAGGAAATCGGATTGCCCGACGCCACGAATGAAGATGGTCGAGCTGTTGCTCGAGCCGCTCAGGCCGGGGTTGTTCTGGTAAACAATATTCGGCGTGAACTGTGCTACCTGATCGATCGTCGTGACACCGCGTGCCTCGAGGGCATCGCCCGTGAAGGCGGCGATCGAGATCGGCACGTCCTCGGCCGACTCCTGGCGCTTACGCGCCGAGACTACGATTTCCTCGACGACCGTTGCGCTCGCGGACTGCCGCGGGCTTGCGCCCGGCGGCGACGCCGCCTGTTCACCGAGCGCAGGTGACGCGCAAAGGATCATGCAGAACAGCAGCGCGGCGCCGTGCAGTCGCGCGCCCCACGATGGCGTGGCGTGTGAGGGATCGAGCATGCTTCGTGCCTCGTTTGCTGTGGCGAAAGTCGCCATGGGTTGCGGAGCCGATCTCAACTCTTTGCGATCAGCATTTGGCGGGCGTCTGCGATTTCCTCAACACGATCCATCGCCACCTCATAGGTGTCCGCGGCGCGCTCGAGCGCCGCGGCGTCGAGACGCACAAGGCGGCTGGCGCCGTAGGCTTCCCCCGCGAGCTGCCAGTGGTCGTTCTTGCGGATCTGCACGCGCACGGCGTCGGCTCGACCATAGTGACCGAGGGTGTCGACGATCGCCTTGACCGCCTTGATCATCCAAGCGTGACATTCCGCGTAGATGAGCTGAGCACCCTCGACCGGGCCGACGATTGGCATGCCGAGGGGCGAGACGATCTGACTGCCACCGCGCGCCCAGTCCATGTGCAGACTCGAGCGGTGCGGAATATCCTGCGCGACGTCGTTCGGATCGACGAAGGCACTGACACAGCAGACGAAGCAGCCGCCCTCGAGGGCATGAGCACGCGTGACGAAATGGCCCCAGAAGCGGCCGGTCATGTCCCACTCCTGCAACCTGGGTCCCACGTCGAGCGAAAAGGCGCCCGGAAACACCGCGATGTGGATGTCCTCGCCCATGCCGATCATCGCCGCCCGCAGCGGCGTCATCAGATTCTCGCCGCAGATCAAACCGCCGATGCGGCCGATATCCGTGTCGTAAACCTCCAGATCGTTGCCATCGCCGCTGCCCCAGAAGAGCCGCTCGATGAACGTCGGCATCAGTTTGCGATGGCGTCCCATGATCGTGCCGCTGCGATCGAAGAAGACGAGCGAGTTGTAAATCGTGCCGTTGCCCGGTCGCGGATCGATTTCGTTGCACCCCATGACAACGTGCACGCGCGCTTCACGGGCCGCGCGCCCGATCGCTTCGGTTGCGGCCGACGGCACCAGCAGGGCCTCATCGAAAAAGCGGATCCGGCCCGCCGCCCACTCCCTGAGCGAGCTGTCCCAGCCTTCGGTCCAATAGGGATAGCCGGAAAGCCAGGTTTCCGGAAAGACCACCAGGTCCGCACCGTTTGCGCCCGCCTCACGGATGGTGGCGGTGGCGCGGAGTACCGTCGCGTCCCGATTTAGGTAGACAGGCGAGACTTGCGCGATGCAAACTTTAATGCGCTCGCGGCCGCCGAGAACCCGTTTTGCCGCTGCCGATGTCATGGCATTCAACCGAGTAGGGATTGTGGTGCCATCGACGGTAGTGGCGGGGAAGCGTGAGGACTATCCGCGAACTGCAGTGTTATCCGGATAGTGCCGAGAAATTAAGAACGAGCCGGAGCATAGGGCGACTTATGCACGCGACCAATCTGGATGTCCCGTGGAACATCGACACACCGGATCTCGCCTGGGTAAGGCGGGAAGTCGGCCGATTTCTCAAGCCCTATGCTCTCGATGCTCACGCGCAGCAGCGCTACCGCGCGCGCCTCTTTCATCGGCAGCTACGCCGCGCGGAACTCAGCGTAATCGAGTATGGCGGCGAAGTCGGAATCGACGCCGGCCGCATGAGCCGATGCTATCTGGTGCAGGTGCCGCTGACGGGTTCGTACACACTTCGCTCCTGTCGGCAGCCAGTCGAGGTGAATACCCGCTGCGCTCACATCGTGTACCCGGGCATGCCGCTCGATATGGCATGGACATTCGACTGCCGCGTGCTGGTTCTCCGGTTTGAAGAAGCGGCGATGGCGGCCTGCCGGCCACAGGTTCGCCGGCGACTTTTCGATTCTGCAGCAGGCGAGCTGATCGCACTCGATGCGGAACCCAATCGCGCCTTCGGGCGCATCATTGACTACGTGGCGCGTGAGGCGACGGCCGGACGGCTCTTCGACTGCGCAGCAGCGGCAACCCATGCCGAGAATCTGGTGCTCGCCGGGCTCATGGCGGCGCTTGATTCGGATGCGGCTCAGTCCGAACGGGAGCCTGCGCCAGTTTATGTGCGACGCGCCGAGGCGTATCTGCTGGAGAACCTTGCGGAAGATCTGACAGTTGTCGATGTGGCGCGCGCGGCATCTACAACTCAGCGCACACTTTTCGACGGCTTCAAGCGCACGCACGGCATCGGGCCGCTCGCGTGGATGCGCGAGCAGCGGCTGGAGCGAGCGCGCGCCGACTTGCTCTCCGCGCGACGTGGCGAAGTGAACGTCACCGACGTCGCCATGCGCTGGGGCTTCCAGCACCTCGGCCGCTTTTGCGTGGCGTACCGTAGCCGCTATGGCGAAACTCCAACGACGACCCTTCACCGAGAGCGCTGATCGTGGGCTAGACTTGGCTCCGTGAACTACTGGGATCAGCAATACAACCCACGCCTCGCCGTCCAGGACTCGCAGCAATATTTCGATCGTTGGCGAGAGCGCGCGCGGCTGGCGCGGGCCACGCTGACGGGAAATATCGACTTGCCTTACGGCGCTCACGAGCGCGAGCGACTGGATGTGTTCCGGGCCGCCGCACCGCGTGGCACGCTCGTCTTCCTGCATGGCGGTTACTGGCGGGCGTTCGGGAAGGAAGACTTTTCATGGATTGCCGCGCCGTTCGTGCAGGCCGGAATCACCGTAATCATTCCGAGCTACCCTCTCTCCCCGAGCGCGCCTCTACCCGCGATCTGCCAGTCTATAGCGAAGGCGATGGGCTACATCGCTACCAGCGTACTCACGCCTGCCGAACGGGAGCCAGTCGTCCTCGCCGGACATTCCGCCGGAGCGCACCTGGCCGCGCACTACTTGTCGCGGTTCGCGGCCGATGCAGATTCGATACTTGACCTCTCCGCCGCCGTCGGCATCAGCGGCATATTCGATCTCCTGCCGCTCCTGCACGTGAAATTTCTCGACAACATGGGCTGGGACGCCGCTGGGCTGCACGAAATGAGCCCGCTCTATCGCCCAGTACCTGACCGCGGCAAAGTGATACTCGCCGTAGGCGAGGCGGAATCAGGTGACTTCCACCGTCAAAGCGAGCGCCTCGCCGATGCGTGGGCGGAGCGCTGCACTGGCGTGCTCAGCATCCCGGATCAAAACCACTTCAGTGTGCTGGATACCTTGTCCGAGCCCGACAGCCTCCTTGCGCGGCTGATGCTGGATCTCTTCGAGCCCGATGTCTTGGGAGAAATTGTATGAGACGGAATTCTCATGGCGGCTCCCGTGGAGTAATCCGATCTCTCCCTCTCATGCGCACCTGCACCTCGCGCCGCTGGTAGTCGATGATCATCATGTCGAACTGTCCCAGCACGTCCATTCCAAGCATGAGCACCGGGTCCCTGGTCATCTTCCAATACTGAAAGATGTACATGTCACCGGCCGTGACGTACGCCGAATCGATGAATACGGAGCCGAGCGAGATTCGCGGCGCCAGCACCAGGTCGCCGCGCTGCACGTCGAGTGTCGCGCCGGTGATCTCGCTGGCGAGGACGTCTTCGGGCCGCACCCGCCGCTGCAGCGCATCCCGTAATGCCGTGTTGGCGATCGTGCCCTGCCCGCCGGTGTCGATGATTGCCTTCGCCCGCAGCGAACCGATCCGCACGTTGGCGACCAGCAGCAGACCGCGGACGATCCTGATCGGGATCGTCAGAAAACCCGGAGGCGCGGGCTCGGCATGCGACCGGATAATCGTGATCTTGTCGTGGCGAAAGTCGATGATGATCCGCTTGTCGAGCAGCCCTTCGGTGCCGAGCACGCCCTCGGCGCCACCCAGCGCGTCGGTGACGATTGGCAGACGCTTCGAGCGCAGTTCGAGCTCACCCACGACGAGAGTGTCGACGGGAATCGTTGGCACCGTGCGCGTGCCCGTGACACCGCGCAGCGTGACCGTGTTTTCGTCCGTGAGCGGAATCCCGAGCCTCGCGGCCACCGACGCATTGACCGCCGAGTGGTTCGAGCCGGTGTCGAGCACGAGACGGAATGGCCCTTGGCCGTTAATCAGCACTGGCGCCCAGATCCGGCCGATTCGATCGCGCCTCGTCGGTGCGACGTAGCGCGGCTCCGGCTCCTCGACAACGATCTCCTGGATCAGGTCGGTCGGTGCGTCGACGACTGGCGCTGGAATCTCGGCCGCCGGCACGGGAGCGTCGGTGGCGACAGCGCTGCCCGGAAGATGCGTCAGCAGAGTGGCGACGAGGAAAGCGGCGACGTTCCGTTGCAATGTAATCCCTCGCAGCCCAAACGCCGGGGCCCGCAACCGGCACGATAAGCTGCCAAGTATAGGGTTCTCCACTGCACGGAGTCATCGATCGTCGCGGAATGATCTCAGCTCAGCCGCGACTGGGGAGTCTCTTGTGATTCTTGCCCCGCGCCGCCCGATCGATCCATTGGCAGTTCAAAGAAGAACTTCGTGCCCTCGCCGGGACCGCTCGCGAAATCGATGGATGAACCGTGAAGCTCGAGGATGCCGCGCACGATCGCCAGGCCCAGACCCGCGTGGCCCGACTGTGACAAGCGACTCTTGTCGCCGCGGTAGAAGCGATCGAAGACGCGCGCACGGTCGCCTTCAGGAATGCCGGGGCCGGTGTCGTGCACTTCGACGCGTACCGCCTGCGGCTGTGCCTGCAAGCGCACGGAAACGCGCCCGCCGGAACCGGCGTAGCGCAAGGCGTTATCAATCAAGTTGTCGATGACCCGTTCGATGAGAGCGATGTCGCCGGTGACCAACGGCACCCATTGCGGCATCTCGACGCCGAGCGTAATGCCCTCGTTACGGGCCGCGAGCGCGAACTTCATCATGACGTCGTGGACGAGTTCGGCGAGCTGGAACGGCTCGGCCGACAGCTTGACCTGATGCGCATCGAGCCTCGCAAGCTGCAGTAGTTGTTCGACCAGCTTCACGAGCCGGCGGCACTGCTGCAGCGTGATCGCGAGATACGCCCGCCGCTCCTCGTCCGGCAGGTCCTCCTTCATCGAGAGCGTTTCAAGATGTGCCTGCAACGTCGTCAACGGCGTCCTGAGATCATGCGAGACGTTGGCCAGGAGTTCGCGTCGTGTCTCATCCGTCTGCTGCAGTTCCTGCATCTGTCCGCGGATGCGTTCGGCCAATGTCACAAACAGGCGGCGCAAGCGGCCGATCTCATCATCCACGGGCGGCGCGCGTTCGCGCTCGAACTCTGGCAATTCCCTGAAGCGACTGTCGCGAAATCGCTCGAGATCCTGCTGCAAGGCTCCAAGACCCCGAGTCAACAGTCGCAGAAACAGAATGCTTCCCGCGATGGCAAGGACAGTCGCCGCAAGGACGACACCGGCCCCCTCGCTGATTACGTAGCTCGTCTTCAGCTGGGCGGCCGCGGACGCTTGCGCGTGCCGGTGGAGCACGATGTACAGGTACGCCGCGGCGCAGTTCGGAATCGACAGCGGTGCTACTGAGAAGACTTCGCGACGCCGAGCATCCGCGGGATCATCGCCGAGCAGGGGGAATTCATTG
>JBGPLJ010000012.1:0-26694 GCA_041486385.1 Steroidobacteraceae bacterium | reverse complement strand
GATCGCCGCGACTATCGCCGCTGTCGCACGCACTACGACTACGGTCCCCTCGAGTAGCCGTCAGCTCGCTGGTTCTTCCTCAATGAGCGCGGGCACATCGCTCGTGTCAGCGGTGGAGCGCGCCTTGTGGCTACGCTCGTCGATGTACATCAGTTCGTGTTTGCCGACGAGCACCACGTCGCCGTCGTTGAGATTGTGTTTGCGCACGCGCTTCTGCTTCACGTAGATGCCGTTCGTGCTGTTCAGATCCTCGATCACCGAGCCATCCGGCGTGCTGATGATCTGGCAGTGATGGCGGCTCACGTATTTGCTGTCGATCTGCAAGTCGTTGTCGGTCGTGCGCCCGATGATGAAGCGGCCCGGCAGTAGCTGCCGCTCCGCGACGGTCTGCCCCTCGTGGGCGATCAGGACCCGCGCGATCACCTCCGGCCGATCGCTCGCGAGGGGCGCCGCGTCCGGCGCCAGTGGCTGCAGCCGGTTGGTGCGCGAGAGATAGTCGGCCCACTGCAGCTCGACCACGGCGGCTTCGATATCGGCCACCGTCACCGTGTTCGCGTCGTGACTGAACGCCGACATCATCGCCGTGTCGCAGAGCGAATTGACGAGCCGCGGGATGCCGCCCGTGTACTGGAAGATGACGTCGAACGTGTCATCGGCAAAGATCTGCCGTCCCCCGCCGCCTGCCACCTCGAGGCGATGCTCGATGTAGTTGCGCGTCTCGGGGCGGCTCAAGGGCGTGAGGTGAAAGCGCAGCCGCACGCGCTGCGCGAGCTGCGTGAGCTCCGGCGCGTTCAGCTTTTCGTTGAGCTCGGGCTGCCCGCAGAGAATGATCCTCAGCACCTTCTCTTTGGTCGTCTCGACGCCCGAGAGGAGCCGCACTTCTTCGAGCACACGGTCCGAAAGGTTCTGCGCCTCATCGACAATGAGGACCACCTTGCGCCCGCTCGCGTACTGTTCGATGAGAAAACTGTTGATGGTGGCGAGGAGCTCGGCCTTCTTCATCTTGAACGGCGTGAAGCCGAACTGCACGAGCACCGATTGGAGGAATTCGGTTGGCGACACCTGCGTCTGGTTGACCTGCGCGACGACCACGTCCTGGCCGAGCTCACGCAGGAAAGTTTCGATGAGCGTCGTCTTGCCCGAACCGATCTCGCCCGTGATGACGACAAAACCGTCGGTAAACCAGATCGTCGACTCCATGTAGGCTTTGGCGCGGGCATGGTGTTTCGACAGGTAAAGAAATGCCGGGTCCGGGCTCAGGCGGAACGGCAACTCGGTGAGTTTGAAGAGTTCGAGATACATTCCTTGGCATCTTAACCGAGGTCTGGCCGGACTTTCTGAGGGCCTGCCCATTGTGCCGAACGCGCGGCCGCCGCGTCAGCCGCCGGACGGAAACGCGTCACAATTCGGCGCCTTCACGCCGGAATTTGCGCAGCAGTCGGGTCAGCCGGGCGTCACGGCTCGTGGCGGTCGGGGCCAGCAGGGTGCAGTGACCGAGCTTGCGGCCCGGCCGCGGACTCTTGCCATAGTCGTGAAAATGCAGGTCCGGTTCGTGGAGCGCGCCCGTGAGCTGCGGCAGGTTCCCGATGAAGTTGATCATGGCGCAGGGGCCGCGCGCGCGCGTCGCGCCGAGCTCGAAGCCGCAGATGGCGCGCAGATGATTCTCGAACTGACTCGTCGCCGCGCCTTCGATGGTCCAGTGTCCGGAGTTATGCACGCGCGGCGCCATTTCATTCGCGATCAGACGGCCGCGCAGGACGAAGAATTCGAGCGCCAGTACACCGACGTATTCCAGATTCCCGAGTACGCGGCGGACGTGCCGCTCCGCCAGCCGTTGCAGGGCGGGACTGCGGCAGGGCGCACGGCTGTAGCGCAGAATGCCGCCGCTGTGCACGTTTTCCGTGAGCGGATAGAAGGCGATCGCGCCATCCGTGCCGCGCACGCCGAGCAGCGAAACTTCGCGCTCAAACGCCACGAATGCTTCGAGCACCAGCGGACTGCCGGCGAGTTTTCGCCAGCCAGAGTCGATGTCGGCGGCTTTGCGCAGAACCGCCTGACCCTTGCCGTCATAGCCGAGGCGCCTGGTTTTCAGCACCGCTGGCAGTCCGATGGCCGCCACCGCGCGCTCGAGATCGGCGCGCGAGTCGACCTCTGCGAAATCCGCGGTGGGAATGCCGAGCGCGCGGAAGAGTGCTTTCTCGCTCACGCGATCCTGGGAGATTTCGAGTGCGCGCGCGCAGGGACGCACCTTGTGCGCGGGCAGCTGTGCGAGAGTTGCCGACGGCACGTTTTCCCAATCGAAGGTGACGATGTCGACGCGCCTGGCGAGCTCAATTGCATTGGTGGAATCCGCGAAGTCGCCGGTGATGATTGGGCCAACCTGGCCGCCCGGTGTATCCGCGGTGCGATCGAGAAACAGCGGCTCGATTCCGAGTGGATAGCCTGCGAGCGCCAGCATGCGGCCGAGCTGGCCGGCGCCGATGATGCCGACCTTCATGAGCCCGATGAGCGTGGATCGGGCTGCGCGAGCACCTCGTCGGTCTGCTGGCGGCGAAACTGTTTCACGGCCTGATCGATATTCGGATACTTGTTGGCGAGAATCGACGCCGCAAGGAGCGCCGCATTGCGCGCGCCCGCCGGGCCGATGGCAAGCGTGCCAACGGGTACGCCGCCCGGCATCTGTACGATCGAAAGCAGCGAGTCGAGACCGTTCAGCGCTTTCGACTGCACCGGTACGCCGAGCACGGGGAGCGTGGTCTTGGCCGCCATCATGCCGGGCAGATGGGCCGCGCCGCCCGCGCCGGCAATGATCACTTCGATTCCGCGGCCCTGAGCGCTCGACGCGTACTCGAAGAGCAGATCCGGCGTGCGATGCGCCGAGACCACTTTCAATTCGTGAGCAATGCCGAGCTTGGTCAGCGTTTCAGCGGCTGGACTGAGCGTCTCCCAATCGGAGGACGAGCCCATGACGATGCCAACCAGCGGTTTCATCGGCCTATTGTAGTGCAGAAGATAGCGACATTCCCTATTTCGCCGCGATCTTCAGGCCGGAAAGTGCCCATCGAGATAGCGAAAGAGCGCGCGCGCTGCCGCGCGGCGGGTAGGGTCATCGTGCGCGCGCTTGGCCGCATCGATGAGGCGGCCAAGCTCGGCTGGTTCGATGTTCGGGGCAATCGCCGTGAGTGCCGGTACGGCCGCCGCACCTTCGAGCAGCAGCCGCCCACGCCATTCCTCGACGCGATGAAAGCGCGCGCCGGCAGCGCGGTGGCGCAACTGTTGCCGATCAAGCACCGCCCGTATCGGTCCGGCGTCGATCGTGCGCATCAGGCGGCCGATGTACTGCCGCTGCCGCAACAGTGCGCCGTGACTCGTGATTTCGCGCGCGGCGAGAATCGCGTCGCGCAGCGTCTCGGGCAGATCGAGCTGCGCGAGGATACTGTCGTGCAGGTCGACCAGTTGCTCGCCGAGCTCCTGCAGCCCTTCCGATTCGCGCTTGCGCGCGCTGCGGCTCGGGCGCTCCCCAACGCTGTTCTCATCGTCAACCATGGCCGCTACCTTATCCCGCACCGGTACCGGCGGGAAGGTAGAATTGGCGTTCCTCTTGCAGACGAGCCGACATGAAAGATAAGCCGACATGAACACAGTCCCGGCCACGATTTCCGTTGACGACCAACCCGCGCTCGAGGCTGTGATCATGGACCTCCTGAAGCTTGCGCGTGCCAGGGGCGCGAGCGATGCGGAGGCAGGCGCGAGCACGCAAACGGGCCTCGGCGTGACGGTGCGTCTCGGCGAAATCGAAACGCTTGAATATCAGCGCGATCGGGGTCTTGGCGTCACGGTTTACTTCGGACAGCGCAAGGGTTCCGCGAGCACCTCCGATCTCACGTCCGCGGCAATCGCCGACACCGTCGAGAAGGCGTGCAGCATCGCGCGCTTCACCGCGGAGGATGACTGCGCGGGGTTGCCCGAGGAGCGCCTGATCGCGCGCCACTATCCCGATCTCGATCTGTCGCATCCCTGGGCGATCGGGCCAGAGCAGGCGATTGAGCTCGCGCGCCGCTGCGAAGCGACGGCGCTTGCGGTCGACAAGCGCGTGACGAATTCGGAAGGCGCGATGCTCTCGACGCATCGGGGACTGCGCGTCTATGGCAACACGCGCGGATTTCTCGGCGGCTACCCGAGCACCTCGCACAGTCTGTCCTGCGCGGTGATCGCGAGCGAAAACGATGAAATGCAGCGCGATTACTGGTACACGGCCGCGCGCGATGCGCGCCTGCTCGAGGAAGCCGAAGCCGTCGGCCGCAAGAGCGCCGTGCGGGCGGTCGAGCGGCTCGGCTCGCGCAAGATTGCCACGACCAGGGCGCCGGTGCTGTACGTGCCCGAGCTTGCGCGCGGTCTGCTGCGCAGTTTCGTCGGCGCCGTGAGCGGCGCGAGCCAATATCGAAAATCCTCGTTCCTGCTCGACGCCGTCGAGCACATGGTATTCCCCGCGTTCTTCAACATCGCGGAGCGGCCGCATATCCCGGGCGCTCTTGGCAGCAGTCCCTTCGACAGCGAGGGCGTGACCACGCGCGATCGCGATCTCGTCGCGGGCGGTGTGCTCAAGGGCTATGTGCTCGACACTTATGCGGCGCGCAAGCTCGGCCTCGAAACCACGGGCAACGCGGGCGGCGTTCACAATCTTCTCATCGAGCCCGGCCCGAATGACTACAACGCGCTCGTGCAGCTGATGGATCGCGGCCTCATCGTGACCGAGTTGATGGGGCAGGGGATCAACCTCGTCACCGGCGATTATTCGCGCGGCGCGGCGGGTTTCTGGGTCGAGGGCGGGCGCATCCAGTTTCCGGTGCACGAAGTGACGATCGCGGGCAATCTCAAGGACATGTTGAGGGGTATTGTCGCTGTCGGTAACGATGTCGATCTGCGGGGTGCCATTCGCACCGGATCGCTCCTGCTCGACGCCATGACGATTGCGGGCGAGTAAGGCAACACGCGAGCTCAGGATGCGGGCGTTTCGTTCTCGCTCACGAGATCCGCGAGAGTCCTGCCGGCCGTGCGCTCGAGCATTGCCCGTTCGACGCCCGCCGCAATGTCATCGATCACCTGGTCCGTGCGCGCGGTGACGTGATGCCCCACGCCGCTGCGCTGGCGCACGGCCTGCAGAATATCGGCCAGTGAGATCGCGTGCATGTCGCGGCCCGGCAGCAGGCAATCGTCCTCGGTCGCTACGATGAGACCGGCGTGCTCGAGTGCATGCACGACGCCGCCGAGCGTGATTCCCGGCATGTCGAAATTCTGCGCGAGCCGGGTGAGCGTCCAGACGGGCGCGCCCTTCCGATAGCTCTTGCCGATGACAAACATCACGTTGAGCGCGAGGCGTTCGGCATCCGCGCTCGCAATGTGTACCGCCGCATTGCCACGGCGCAGGTAGTGTGGGTTCTGCACGTAGAACGAGAGCTGCGCGCCGACCATCAGGATGAGCCAGCTGATATACACCCAGATAATGGTCGTAATGACGATGGCAAAGCCGGTGTACACCGCGACGAGCTGGGTCGCGTAGTGCACGAACGCCGAGAATCCCGCGCCAGTTGCCGCCCACAACACACCCGCGGTCGCGCCACCGATGAGGGCCGGCACGAAGCTCACGCGGGTATTCGGAATGAATCCGAAGAGGAATGTGAAGACGCCCGTAATGATCACATACGGTATGAGCGCGCCGACTGCCGCGACAATGGGCGCGATCACCGGCAGAAGCGTAAGGCTATGGGCCCACTCGCTGTGCCCCGCGGAGGCGATCAAGCCGAACGCCGTCACGAGCACGACCGGGCCGATCACCAGCATGCTGAGATATTCCATGACGCGGCGCGCGAAGCTGCGCGGCCGCTCGACCCGCCACACGAAGTTCAGGCTCTCCTCGACCTTCTGGATAGTCGAGAGCACCGTATAGATGAGAAAGGCGAGCCCGAGTGAGCCGACCACAGTGCCGCGGATGTTCTCGGCGAACTGCAGCACGCGTGCGGTCAGTTCCGTCGCGTTCTCGCCGACTGGGCGCAGAAATTCGTACACCACCGGCTCGAGCGTAGAGCTCATGCCGAGACCCTTGATGAGCGAGAAGCTGAAGGCGACGAGCGGCACGACCGACAGCAGCGTCGTATACACCAGGCTCATCGCCCGCATGTTGAGCTCGCCGCGCCACAGGTCCCGGATCAGCGCGTAGAGGTAGCGCAGCAGGCGCTGCAGCCAGCGTAGCGGGCCGATGGCGTTGTGGTCGAAAAGGATTCCGGTGAGCCGGGTGTGGAAGTCGAACATGACGCCTGAAAGACTTGCACGGGAACCGCCGTCAGGCAAGCGTTGCGTCTCACCGCGACTCTTCAACCCGTGTTTCGGGCGCGGCGCCCTGCGTACATAATAGCCAACAGCAAAACGGGAGAAGAGTGGATGGATTTCCTGCTGCTTGTCAAAGCCGCCATCATGGGAATTGTCGAGGGCCTGACCGAATTCCTGCCGGTGTCGAGCACCGGACATCTGATCCTCGCGGGCGAGCTTCTCGATTTCAATGACGCGCGCGGCAAGCTCTTCGAGATCGTCATCCAGTCCGGCGCGATTCTCGCCGTCGTCTGGGAGTTTCGCGTGCGTATCGCGACCATGCTGTCCGGAGCGTTCCGCGATGCGCGAGCGCGGCGCCTGCTCGCCAACATCGCGCTCGCGTTCGTACCACTCGCCGTTATTGGACTGTTCTTCGGCGAGGCGCTAAAGGCGCACCTTTTCAACGCTCCGACCGTCGCCGCGACTTTCATCGCGGGCGGACTGATCATTCTGTGGGCCGAGCGGCGCAAGCCTGCGCTGCGCGTCACGTCGATCGAGGAGATGTCGGCCATCGATGCCGTCAAGGTAGGCTTCGCGCAATGTCTGGCGCTCGTACCGGGTACGAGCCGCTCGGGCGCGACCATCATCGGCGGGATGCTGTTCGGTCTGTCGCGTCAGGTTGCGACGGAATTCACTTTCTACCTGGCGATTCCGACTCTCGGCATCGCATCGCTCTATTCACTCTATAAGGAACGGGCGCTGCTCACGACCGCGGACCTCGGCATGTGGGCGGTTGGCCTGGCGGCTGCGTTTGTGTCGGCATTCCTGTGCGTGCGCTGGCTGCTGCGCTACGTATCGACCCATACGTTCGTGCCGTTCGCCTGGTATCGCATCGCATTCGGCCTGCTGGTGCTGCTGACCGCCTGGACCGGCACGGTGAGCTGGGTTCAATAGACGACAGTCCTCAACTCCAGCTAGCTGGTCAGCAGTCGCAGCGCTTCGCGGTATTTTTCGCTCGTCTTCGCGATGATGTCGGCGGGCAGATGCGGTCCGGGCGCTTTCTTGTTCCAGTCGAGCGTTTCGAGATAGTCGCGCACGAACTGCTTGTCGAAACTCGGCGGACTCGAGCCCGCGCGATAGTTCTCGACCGGCCAGAAGCGTGACGAATCCGGCGTAATCACCTCATCGATGAGCACGAGCTGCCCGCGCGCATCCGTGCCGAACTCGAATTTGGTGTCCGCAATGATGATGCCTCGTGCGAGCGCATGGTCGGCGGCGAATCGGTACAGGCGCAGCGCCGTGTCACGCACCTTGATCGCGAGCGGTTTGCCTATACGGTCGACGACATCGTCGAAGCCGATGTTCTCATCGTGTTCGCCCGCGGGCGCTTTCGATGCGGGTGTGAAGAGCGCCTCCGGCAGCCGCGACGCAAGCTTGAGACCTTTCGGCAAGCCGATACCGCAGACTTCGCCCGTCTTCTGGTAATCCTTCCACCCTGAACCAATGAGATAGCCGCGCACGACGGCTTCGAGCGGCAGCGCCTTCAGCCGTCGCACGACCACGGAGCGGTCGCGCAGCATCTTGAGATCGGCGGGGTTCTTGATGGCGTCGCCGAGAGGAAAGTCGGCGAGATGATTGCGCACGATGGCGCCAGTGTGTGCGAACCAGTAGTTCGAAATCTGCGTGAGCACGCGCCCCTTGCCCGGGATCGGATCGGGCAGGACAACGTCGAAGGCCGACAGCCTGTCGGTGGTGACGATCAACATAAGTCGATCGTCGATCGCGTAGATGTCGCGCACCTTGCCTTCGTGGATGCGCTCGAGCCCTTGCAGGCTGGAGCGAAAGAGCGTCGCTTCCGGCGCCGCAGGATTGTCGAGCCGATCCATGTGGAGCTTGATTCCGACTGCTAGGATATGGGCCGGGGATAAAAAGCTGCATTCCGGCCGGATTATGTGAGGCGCGAATTGTTGCAGCCGGGTTCCGGTGGGTCAAGAAGATGTCGACGAACTGGACGGGGAAAATACTGGGCGGCGTGATGGGAACGGTTCTCGGCCGGCCGCTCGGCCTTGGCGGACTGCTCGGCGCCGCCATTGGTGTCGTGATCGGCCACCAGGTCGATCGCGCTCAGGACGAGAACCGGAAGTCGCAAGGCGCGGACGCGCGGGCTCGTCTGCACGAAGTGAGCGCCGTATTCTTCCGGACCACCTTCTATGTGATGGGCCATCTCGCCAAGTCCGACGGCCGCGTGACCGAGACGGAAATCCAGGCTGCGCGCCTTGTCATGCAGCAGCTGCGCTTGTCCGGCTCCGAAGTGCAGTTCGCGATCGAGTGTTTCACGCGCGGCAAGGATCCGGCGTTTCCGGTCGAGCGCGCGCTCACCGAGCTCGGTACGGCCTGCGGGGATCGGCCCGATCTGCTGCGCTTTTTCATCGAGATCGAAATGCGCGCCGCGCTTTACGGCAACGGCATGCAGGGGCCCGTGCGCCAGCGGCTGACCGACATAGCGCAAAGTCTCGGCATCTCGGGCCTCGAGCTTGCGCACATGGAGGCGTTGATTCGCGCCTACGGACGTCGTGCCGAAAGCGGCCCCACAGCGCCACCGAGCGCACAACGACTCGCCGATGCCTATGAAGTGCTGGAAGTCGCGCAGGATGTGTCGAATGAAGAGCTGACCCGGGCCTATCGCCGGCAAATGAGCCGCAATCATCCGGACAAGATGAAGGCGAATGGCCTGCCCGAGTCGATGCTCGAGATGGCGAAAGAAAAGACCCAGCAGATTCAGCAGGCCTACGAATCGATCAAAGCCGCGCGCGGCATGCGCTAGCCGGCTCGATCCCCGCCCGGTGCCGGTGTCAGAATTCGGGGTTATCTGGTGGGCTGAGGGGGTAGATCTCCTTCGCGCTCACTGCAAACGCCGCTGCGCGAGCGCTGGCGATCAGGCAGGCAACGCTCAACGGCACCGCGATCACACGTCGCCTGAGCGCCCGCTCGCGCGAGGCTCGCGAAGAAATTCCGAGCGGTCCGCCGCCGGAATTTCTTCTGCGCGTTTGCGCTGTGAGCGCGAAGGAGATCTACCCCCTCAGCCCACCAGATAACCCCGAATTCTGACACCGGCACCGGGCGGGGGTTTGCGCATGGCACGCCTACCAGCGCCGGCGGCGTTTGATGTCGGCGAGTCGTTCGGGGTGGGGATTGCGCAGTTCGGCGAGGTAGCTCGTGCCGCCGAGGCTTTCCATCTGGTCGGCAATCCAGTCGCGGCGCTTCAGGACGTAGACGCCGGGCGCGTCGACACGGTAGCGGCGGGGATTGGGGAGCACGGCGGCAAGGAGCGCCGCCTGGTACCGCGTGAGTCGTGATGGCGCGGTGTGAAAGAAATAGGAACTCGCCGCGCCGACGCCAAACACGCCGCGTCCGAATTCAGCGCTGTTGAGATATACCTCGAGGATGCGCTCTTTCGGCCACAGCCATTCGATGAGGAGCGTGAAATAGGCTTCGATGCCCTTGCGGATGAAGCTATGCCCGTTCCAGAGAAACAGATTCTTCGCGACCTGTTGCGAGATCGTGCTGGCGCCGCGCGCGCGGTGTCCTTCGTCGCGCTCATCGATCGCATTCTGGATTTCGTCGAAGTCGAAGCCCCAGTGATAGGGGAACTTCTGATCTTCGCTTGCGATCACGGCGACTGCGGCGTTGGGCGAGATGTGCGCGAGGTCGACCCACTCATGACGGAACTGATAGCGCGCCTCGCCGTCGATGGCGGCGCCAAGCCGGTCCGTAAGCATGACAGCACTCGTCACGGGATCGACCCAGCGCATCACGAGAACCGCGAGGACGGTAACGGTCAGCCACAGGCCTGCGGCCCAGGCGAGCCACCTCCCGATCCGTCGTCCCCACGAACGGCGAGCCATGCCGCTGACGGCGCGCGCGTTGCCGTTGTCAGCCGGCGGCGCGCTTGGCGGACTTGACGACGATGTCATCTTCCGGCACGTCGTCGTGCCCTTTGCGACTGCCGGTATCGGCGGCGGCGATCTTGTCGATCACATCCATGCCCTCGACGACCTTGCCAAACACCGCATAGCCGTAGTTGCCGGGCTGGTGATCGAGAGACTTGTTGTCGACGAGGTTCACGAAGAATTGCGAGGTCGCGCTGTCGACAGCGTTGGTGCGTGCCATGGAGAGCGTGCCGCGGGAATTCTTCAGTCCGTTCTTCGCTTCGTTCTTGATCGGCGCGCGCGTCTTCTTCTGCTGCATGTCGCCCGTGAGTCCGCCGCCCTGGATGACGAATCCCGGAATGACGCGATGGAAGATGGTCCCATCGAAATGGCCGTCGTCGGCATACTTCAGGAAATTCTCCGTCGAGAGCGGCGCTTCCTTCGGGAAGAGCTCGATCGTGAAGGAGCCGAGCGAGGTGTCGAATACGATTTTGGGTGACGCCGATTGGGTTGACGAATCTGTCGCCATGAGCTGTTGTTTCCCTTCGTGCTGATTAATTGGTGCTACTCGGGGCTCGTTGCCGTAGTCACGCGTTCGTGGCCGGCGAGGTCCCGATGCGTGCGTATGTTACTGAATCCCGCGGATGCGAGCAGGCTCCGGAGGTCTTTCGCCTGATCGAATCCATGCTCGAGGGCGAGCCGGCCCCGGGGATTGAAGTGATTGAGCGCGCTTGCGGCGAGCAGGGCAAGCGCTTCGAGGCCGGTCGGACCCGCGACCAGCGCCATGCGGGGCTCGAAGCGAAGCTCCGGCGCCACAAGCGCCGCATCGTCCGCGGCGATATACGGCGGATTCGAGACGATGACGTCAAAGCGGCGTCCCGCGAGCGCCGCAAGCCAGACGCCAAGGCAAAATTCGATGCCGGCGAGGCCGAGCCGGACCGCATTGTCGCGGGCGACGGCGAGTGCCGGCTCGGATGCGTCGCTTGCGAGAATGTTCCAGCGTGGACGCTCGCTTGCGAGCGCAAGAGCGATGGCGCCGCTGCCGGTGCCAACATCGGCGACTGACAGTCGCGAATCGCGCTCACCGAACTCAAGGGCTGTGGCCACCAGGAGTTCGGTGTCGGGACGGGGTACCAGCACGTCGCGCGTCACCTTGAGCGGCAGCGACCAGAATTCCTTCTCGCCGATGAGATACGCGAATGGTTCACCGGCCACGCGCCGCTGCATGAGCGCGGCGAAGCCGAGCGCGGCCTCGCTAGCTACCGAAAGCTCGGGTCGCGCCAGGAGTGCCGCGCGCGAGCGCTGCAAACAATGGGCGAGCAGCAATTCGGCGTCGCGGCGCGCGTCGCCATTGTATGGAGCGAGGATCTCGCCAACACTCGATATTCGATGATTCATGCCAAGTGGAAGCGGCTCATCTAGAATTGCGCGCAACTTAAGTCTTCGCGATCGACGCGAGAGTCCCTATGCAAGTTTTCGACAACGTTCTCGAAATGGTCGGCCGAACGCCGATGCTGCGTCTGAAGAAGTTCAATGCGGGTCCCTGCGAACTGTACCTCAAACTGGAGCTCCTGAATCCCGGTGGCTCGATCAAGGATCGCATCGGCATCAGCATGATCGCGGAGGCGGAAAGGCGCGGCGAGCTCAAGCCCGGCGACACGATCGTGGAAGCGACCGCCGGAAATACCGGACTCGGTCTCGCGCTCGTCGCGGCGCAGAAGGGCTACAAGCTCATTCTCGTGCTGCCTGACAAGATGAGTCAGGAGAAGATCTTCAATCTGCGCGCGATGGGCGCGGAGATCGTGCTGACGCGCTCGGATGTCGCCAAGGGTCATCCGGAGTACTACCAGGACCTCGGCGCACGCATCGCAGTCGAACGCGGCGCCTACTTCATCAACCAGTTCGCCAATCCCGACAACTCGCTCGCGCACGAACGCACGACGGGTCCCGAAATCTGGGAACAGATGGAAGGGCGCCTCGACGCAATCGTGGTGGGCGTCGGATCGGCGGGAACGGAGGCCGGGCTCACTCATTTCTTTTCCAAGGTGGCGCCGCACGTTGAGATCGTGCTGGCGGATCCGCAGGGCTCGGTGCTTACGCACTACATCGAGACCGGTGAGCTGATTGCGAAAGGTTCCTGGCTCGTTGAAGGCATCGGCGAGGATTTCATCCCGAGCATCGCCGATTTCTCGATGACGAAGAAATCCTACAGCATCGCCGACGGCGAAAGTTTTGCCACCGCGCGCACGCTCCTGAAGGAAGAGGGGCTGCTGACCGGTTCCTCCACCGGCACGTTGCTCGCGGCGGCGCTGCGCTATTGCCGCGATCAGGTCCGGCCTAAGCGTGTCGTCACCTTCGCCTGCGACACGGGCAGCCGCTATCTCTCGAAGCTCTACAACGATTTCTGGATGGAGGACCAGGGCTTCATCCGCCGCGAACACTACGGTGACCTGCGCGATCTGATCGGCCGCCCGCACGATGAGCGCGCGACTATTACCGTGGGCCCGAACGACGTCGTGACCACCGCGCACAACCGGCTGCGCAACGCCGGCATTTCGCAGCTGCCGGTTCTCGACGCCGGCCGCCTGATCGGCGTGCTCACGGAGGAGGACATCATGCGCTTCGCGTTCGGACACCCCAATCGCCTCGCGGCGCCGGTGCGCGAGGCGATGCAAACGGCATTCATCAGCGTGCCGAAGGATCTGGCGATGAACAGTCTCGTGTCGATTCTGCAGGTTGCGCCGTATGCGGTCGTGCTCGACGGCGAGCAGTTCCTCGGTCTCATCACGCGCGCCGACGTGTTGAACCACCTGCGCCGCGAGGTGCCCGCATGAGCGGCAAGAACGGCAAACCCCTGGGATTCGCAACGCGCGCGATTCACGCCGGGCAGAGTCCGGATCCGACCACGGGCGCCGTGATGCCGCCCATCTACGCGACCTCGACGTATGTCCAGGAGAGTCCCGGCGTCCACAAGGGCTACGAGTATTCGCGCACCCAGAATCCGACGCGCATGGCCTACGAGCGCTGCATCGCGGATCTCGAAGGCGGCGTGCGCGGGTTTGCATTCGCATCCGGCATGGCGGCCACGAGCACGGTGCTCGAGCTGCTCCCGGCCGGCAGTCACATCGTCGCGATGGAAGATCTCTACGGCGGCACGTTTCGCTTGTTCGAGCGCGTGCGTCGAATCACAGCCAGTCTCGACACCACGTTCGCCGATCTCTCGCGCGCGGGAGCCCTCGAAACGGCACTCAAACCGACGACGCGCATGGTGTGGATCGAGACGCCGACAAATCCGACTCTGCGTCTGGTCGACATCGCGGCGGTCGCGGCGGCCGTGCGCACCCGGAACATACCTGTGGTCGTCGATAACACGTTCGCCACGCCCTGGAGTCAGCGGCCCCTCGAACTCGGCGCCGATATCGTCGTGCATTCGGCGACCAAGTATCTCAACGGGCACTCCGACATGGTGGGCGGCATTGCCGTCGTGCGTGACCCGGCGCTCGGCGAGCGTCTCGGCTTTCTGCAGAATGCCATCGGCGCGATCGGCGGGCCGTTCGACAGCTTTCTCGCGTTGCGGGGCTTGAAAACCTTGCCGTTGCGTATGGAACGTTCGAGCGCGAGCGCGCTCAAAATCGCCGCCTGGCTGGAATCGCAGGCGCAGGTCGAGCGTGTAGTGTATCCAGGCCTGGCGAGTCATCCGCAGCACGCGCTCGCCAAGCGCCAGATGCGCAACGGCTACAGCGGCATCGTGTCCTTCTTCCTGCGCGGTGGCTTCGATGAGGCCCGGCATTTTCTCGAACGGCTCGAGCTCTTCGCGATTGCGGAAAGTCTCGGTGGCGTCGAGAGTCTCGTCGACCATCCGGCCAGCATGACGCATGCCTCGGTGCCGGCTGAAATGCGGCGTGAACTCGGCATCAGCGACGTGCTCATCCGTCTCTCGGTCGGCATCGAAGACGTCGAGGATCTGATGGGTGATCTCAAGCAGGCGCTCGACGCCGGCTAAGGAGCGCATACGTACCGCTTGCCCACCAAGCCCGGCAGCATCGAACAGGTGCTCGGTTCCGCGTGGCAGCTCTACAAGAGTTCGTTCGCTCGGATGCTGCCTCTGGCGCTGATTGCCGGGCTCGCCGCCGTGATCGAGCGCGTCTACGCGCTCTTCTACATGGCACCGGAGCAAATGGACCCGCTGTCTCCCGATCCCAGATACCTCGGGGTCGTGCTCGTTACGCTGATTATTGACCTGCTGGCCTGGGGCGCCCTGTGGGCGGTCGCCGACTTCGCGGCGCGGGGCGAACGCATGCACTCCCTGCGCGCGCTCGGCATTGGAATCCGGGCGCTGCCCATGATGACCGCAAGCACGCTGCTCTTCATCGCCAGCATGTTTGTCGGCTTCATTCTGCTCATCGTGCCGGGAGTCATCCTCTCCGTTTCATTCTTTCTATATGGCCCCATCATCATTCTCGAACGCCGCGGCGTCAGCGAGAGTCTCCTGGACAGCTTTCGCCTGGTGCAGGGGAACTGGTGGCACACGGCGATCCTTCAGGCCTTGGGCTTCGGCGGCATGCTGCTGATCGCAGGCGCCTTTTTGTGGCTGCTGGATTTTCTGGTTGCCGCTCTTGCGCTCGATGGCCGCAGCGTCCAGGTAATCGAAATCGCGGCGGCTGCCGCCGTTGCGATCGTCACGACTCCGTTCAGCATCGTCCTGATGCTCGAGATCTACCGCGATCTGAAGCTGCGCAGGCTGCGGACGCCTGGAGCGGTTTAGAACAGAAACACTTTCCCTGCTGCAGCGCCCGTCGCACAATGCCTGCCATGTACGTGATGCCACGTCAGCCGAGCAGCATGGGGCAGGTGCTTGATTCGACCGTGCACCTGTTCAAGCTTGCGTACGTGCCGCTGCTGCCGCTGTTGATCGTGAGTGCGCTGCTCGGGCTCGTGCCAGGAGCCTACCTGCTGATTCACGGCGCTCCGGCCGGAATGAAGAAGTCGACGGACCTCTTCCGCGACCCCCAATACGTCATGATGCTGTGCGCCTATATGGTTGTGGCTCTCCCGATTCATTGCGCGACCTACGTGCGTGCGGAGTCCGTCGCGCGCGGCAGGAAAATCGGCACCGGCTCCGCGTTGTGGATCGCGCTCAGGCGCCTGCCGGTGGCGCTCGCGAGCTCGATCTCTCTGGTGATTGCATGCGGCGTCGGTCTCGTGCTGCTCATTATTCCTTTTTTCATTCTCGTCGTGCTGTTCTGGATGTATCTCCCGGCGATCATGATCGACAACCGTGGCGTCTTCGACGCACTCAGCCGCAGCTCGCAGCTCGTCTGGGGCAACTGGTGGCGAACAGCGCGGCTCATCTTCGTCGCGAGCGTTTTCGCCTACGCCTTGTACATGTTTCTCGCAATTACGCTCGGCCTCTCGATCGTCTACCTGCGGCCCGACCGCACGACCATCCAGATTCTTGATTTTGCGTCCACGGTGCTGATCATGGCGACGTGGATCCCATTTCAGATCGCGTTGACGCTGGAGGTGTATCGCGACCTGAAGTTGCGCAAGGACGGCGACGATCTCCTCGAACGCCTGAGCGCCTTCCAGCCCGCCACCGCTTGAGCGGACAACGTCACAAGCGACTTGCTGCCGCGCTGCTCGCGGCCGGCACGCTGCTGCTCGGGTGCGCCGCCGCTCGCGCGGGCGATGACGCAGCAGTGCTCGATCAGGCGTTTGCGACCTGCCTCGCAAATCCGGTCGTCGCCGGAGCGGACAAGGCGCCCCCGCCGCCATTCCTGAGCGCGGCCTACAAGAAGAAGCATCCCGAGAAGGTCAAGGTCGACGCGAAGCTTGAAAGCGTCTGCCCCGAGCTCGTCGACCGAATTACGGCCAGCGGCTTCGGCAAGCTCCTCCCCCAGGATTGGCACAACCGGATTTCCGGCGGCCGGCTCGAGGAGCTGCGCGCGTCACTCGCCGCGGTTCGGCGCGCCCCAGGTGCACGCGAGCTTTCCCTTGCAACCTTGAAGGCAGCGATCAGTCATGTTCAGGCGGAACAGAAGGCGCCGAATCTCAGCTTGTGGCAACGCCTGAAGAACTGGATCGACGGATTGTTCGAGCGGCAAGCGCGAGCCGGCAAAACTGATGGATGGTTCGCGCAACTCATCGAGCAACTCGAAGGCTCACAACGGGCGCTGAAGATCTTCTACTACACACTGCTGGTGCTGATCATTGCTGCAGCGCTCGCCATCGTCTACATCGAGCTGCGTGCGGCGGGGCTGCTGACGTCGCACGATGCTGGCGGGCGGAAGAAGCGCGCTGCGACCGGCAGTGCGGAGCGAGCCAAGGCGCTCGCGCTCGCGGATGTGGCGCGGGCGCCGTTGGCTGAGCGGCCCGCGCTTCTCATTCGCCTGCTCATCGAGACTTGTGTCGCGACGGACCGCTTGCAGGAGCGGCGCAGCTTCACCCATCGTGAGCTCGCCGGGGCCGCGCGGTTTGAAGCGCCCAGCGATGGCACATCCTTCGCGCATGTGCTGAGCACGGCGGAGGCCGTACGCTATGCCGCCACGGCGCCCGACGCGCACGCGCTCGATGAAGCGGTGCGCGACGGTGAAGCTTTGCTCGCGCGCCTCACGCCCGGCCGGAGCGCCGCGCGATGAACGATCGGCTCTTTACGCTCCTCTCAGCGATCGGTGTGTTCGTGCTGTTCTACGGATTTTTCATCGGCGACGCCGGCCGGCAAGATGCGGATGCGGCTTCGCGCCCGCTCAGCACCGAGATGCGCGCCAATGGCTACCGCGCGCTCAGCGATTGGCTGCTTGTCGAGAATATTCCTGTTGAGTCGTTGCGTCACCGTTATGACTGGTTGAACGGCACCGACAGCAAACTGGTGCGCACCGGCAACGTGCTCGTGATTTCGCTGCCTTCCTACCGCCCGGCACGCTACAAGGAGATGCAGAAACTGATCGAGTGGGTACGCGCCGGCAATACCGTGATGGTGGCCGCGGGCCTCTTCGATACGCCCGAGTGGGGCGTCGATTCGAACGACCTGCTGGGGGATCTGTCGCGCCTGGCGCGGCTCGATTTTCAGATCTATCGGCCCAGGGCAGCCGGGTCTCACGAGGCGTCGAAAGATGAATTGACCGACGCTACCGCCGCAGACAGCGACAGCGAGGCCGATACTGATACCGACACCGATGCTGAGGCCGCGCCAGAATCGGTACCCGACAGCATCGATGGTCCGGTGCCGCAACTCGGCAACGGCCGACTCGAGCAACCTGCGGCCAGCCAGCTGCGCGTCCGCGGCGCGCATCCGCTGACTGCCGGTGTGCAAACCGTCAGCGCGCTCTCGGAGTTTCCGTCATACAAATTCACGGCACCGAGCCCAGTCCATGGCGGCGTCATCGAAGTCATGGACGATGTCGACACGAAATTACCGGTCGTGTGGGTCGCGTCGATCGGCGCCGGTACCGTGGTGGTGAGCGGTTACGGCAGCATCCTGACGAACAAGCTGATCGGCAACACAGACAACGCGCGGCTGTTCGCAAATCTCATCGACTGGCGGCTCGCGCCGGGGGGCACGGTCGTCTTTGACGACATGCATCAAGGTGCCGCGTCGTTCTACGACGCGGACGCGTTCTTTCACGACGTGCGGGTGCACGCGACCTTCTGGTGGATCATTGGCGTCTGGTTTGCGTGGGTGATGCTGCGAACGCGTTTGCGCGCAACGCCACCCCGGGTCACGGCGCCGCGCGAGATTGGCTTCATCCGTTCGATCGGCAATTTCTTTGCCCGGACACTCGAGGCCCGCACCGTGGCGGAGCGGCTCTTTGCGCACTTCTTCAACGACATCCGCCGCAATCTCGGCTGGCCGACGAACGGCGAACCTGTCTGGCCCTGGCTGCATGGATTATCCGTGGTGCCTTCCGCGGAAGTCCTCGCGCTCGAGCAGATGCACGCGCGACTCGCCTCCGGCCGCAAGGTCGATCTCGGTCGATTGCAGAATCTCATTCTCCATATTCGCAAGCAGGTCCTATGAGCACATCAATTCAGCAGTTTGGCAGCACGCTCGAGCGCGAACTCAGTCAGGTCGTGCTCGGTGTCGAGCCCGCCATCCACGCGCTCAGCATCGCGATGATCGCGCGCGGGCACGTTCTGGTGCAGGGCGCGCCGGGCCTCGGCAAGACGCTGCTGTCGAAATCCCTCGCGCGTGTGCTGGGTGGGAGCTTCCAGCGCATTCAGGGCACGGCCGATCTCATGCCGAGCGACATCATCGGCGTGCATGTCTACGACAGCGGCAAGCAGGAATTCGTGTTCCGGCCGGGGCCACTGTTCGCGGACGTCGTGCTGATGGATGAAATCAATCGCGCGGGCCCCAAGACGCAGTCTGCCGTGCTCGAGGCGATGGAGGAGCGCCAGGTCACGGTCGAACGCGCGCGGCTTCCGTTGAGTGAGAAATTTCTCGTGATAGCGACGCAGAATCCGCGCGAGTTCGAGGGTACCTATCCGCTGCCCGAGTCGCAGCTCGATCGCTTCATGCTGCGGCTCGACCTCGGCTATCCGGCACGCGAGAGTGAAGCCGCGGTGATCACGCGCTATGGCGAGATGATGGGCAACGTGAACGTTGCAGACACGGTGCTCGCGCAGCTGCCCGCGCAGCTCATTGAGGCGGCACGCGCCGAAGCGCGCGCCATACACGTCTCAGCGGAACTCGTGGGTTACATGCTCGACATCGCGCGCGCCACCCGCGAGAGCGCGCAGATTGCGCTCGGCCTGTCGACGCGCGGCGTGCTGGCGCTCACGCGCGCGGCGCGCATCGAGGCGGGGCTGCGCGGCGCGGATTTCGCGACGCCCGATGACGTCAAGGCGGTCGCGACCATTGTCATGGCTCACCGGCTCGTCTTGACGCCGGAAGCGGCGCTCGAGGGGCTCGCGCAGAGCGCGCTGGTGCGGCGAATTCTCGAGCAGGTTCCCGTGCCACGCTGATGGCCACGCCCAGGACAAAGACGCCAAAGACGACGATAGCGCTCGGTCTGACGCGCCGGGCGCTCGTCGGCGTCGCGCTCGTGGCGCTGCTGGCGATCATCGGCATGTGGAGCGAGAGCCAAGATCTCGCGCCGCTCTGGCAGATTCCCGCGATTCTGCTGGCGCTGGGTCTTGCGATCGAAGGGCTGCTGCGGCGCCGGCCGGCTGTCGCGCTCGCCATCGAACTACCCGCACACGCGCACCTCGGCAGTGCCACGCCGCTGTCGTGGCGCTTCTCGAGCGGCAGTGGCCCCGTAACCATTGAATTTGCCCAGTGCGCTCCTGCGGGCGTCGACTTTGCGGGGGACACGGAAATCGTGCGCATCGAGCGCGGCACCGAGGTGCGGCGCCCCCTGGAGATCACGCCGCTCGTGCTCGGCAAGCATGCCTGGCCACCGATGGCGGCGCGTGTGCGCGGATTGTTCGGCCTCGGCTGGTGGCCGCGCAGCCTTGCGCTCGGCGTGGAGCTGAACGTCGTTCCGGATCTCCTCGGCCGCGCGGCCGCGAGTCCGGCGCTCGCGCAGCAGGGTGCGAGAGCGCGCGCGGTCCGCGGCGCCGGCGCCGAAATCCTCGAGCTGCGCGAGTATCGTCCCGGCGATCCCATGCGTTCGATCGATTGGAAGGCGAGCGCTCGCGCACAGCACCTGATCGCCCGCGATTTCACGGAAGATCAGCACCTGGAAGTGATGCTTGCGATCGATGCCGGCCGCAGCAGCGCCCTCGCGGCCGGCCGCCTCGACCGCCTCGGCACCTACGTGAATTTCGCGTGCCGCTTCGCAGAGCATGTGGTGAGCCGTGATGATCAGATCGGCGTGATTGTCTTCGCGGATCAGCTGCTCGCGACGCTGCCGCCAGGCCGCGGTGCGCCGGCGGTTGCGAGACTGCGGTCGGCTTTGCGGGATCTGCGCCCGGTGCCGCACGAAGCGAATCCGTTGCTGGCGGCCGCGCGGGTGCGCACGCTGTGTCGCCAGCGCGCACTCCTTATTCTATTGACGGATCTCGACGATGCGGGCGCCGCGAGCCAGCTGTCGCGTGCCGTGCGGCTCCTCACGCCGAAACACGTTCCAGTGATCGCAAGTATCGCGAATCCGGAACTCACTGAACTCGAGCGCACGCCCGCCACGCGCTGGCTCGATCCATACCTGTCGCTGGCTGCCACCGAACAGCTCGATCGCATCCGCTCGAACGCCTTTCTGCTGCGTCAGCTCGGCGCACCGGTGGTGATCGCCCCCGCGCAGCATCTGGAGGAATCCGTTTTCGCGCTCTACACCGAGCTCAAGGTGCGGCGGAAGGTTTAGTGGCGGCCGCCGCGGCGGCTACGGCTCTTGTCTGAAATGGGGCCGCCAGAGTCGCCCGGTCACGAGACACATCGCGATCAGCCACCAGCCCCAGCCGATGACGAGGCGGCTCCACAGCGGATAGCTCGGGTCCGGCGAGACATGTCCTTCGATGATTCCGCAGACGATGAGCAGCACGATGCACATCGCGATGTACTTGGCGCCACGGAACACCGCCGCCTGAAACGAGGCGAGCCGCGTCGCCAGCTGCGGACGCACCAGCGCTTCGCCGAGCGACACGCCGACAGCGCCGGCGAGACAGATCGTCGTCATTTCGACCGGGCCGTGCGCCGCCGTGAATGCAAACAGCCGCCAGCCGAGTCCATGGTGCGCCGTGAATGCGAAGAGAGCTCCGACCATCAAGCCGTTCAACGTCATGAAGTAGAACGTACCGAGGCCGAACAGCACGCCAAAGACCGCGGCGAAACAGGCGACCACGATGTTGTTGGTGAAGATCTGGATCGACATGAGCGCGGAGGGCACGACGTTCAACGCATCGTCCGTCCAGAGTTTTCCAGCCTCGACCTGATTGATGGTCTCCTCGCTCAGGAAGAGCGAGGCGAGTTCGAGATGCGTCGAGACCAGCCAGGCACCGGCCACGGTCGCGAGCACGAAGAGCGCGGTCACCGCATAGATCGAACCCTTGAGCTCGCGTGTAATCGCCGGGATTTCATCGCGCAGCAGCGCGAGCAGATCGCTGAAGAAGCGATGCGCGGGCCGCGTGAGCAGAATGTGCGCGCGGCGATAATTTGTTTCGAGGTAGCGCGTGATGCGGCTGCCGGGCAGAACGCGTCGCGCCATCGACAGGTCGCGCGCGAGCCCGCGATAGCCCTGCACGGCTTCGTTCGCGTCCTCGATGCTGTGCCGTTTGCCGCGCGCGAGCTTGCCGATGCGCGCTTCGATCTGCTGCCAGAGTGCCGCGCGTTGATTGAGCCAGGCACGCAAGCCCGGATCGTTCTTAAGGAGCGGGGTCACGGCGCGGCCACACTCTCGGCAGGTCTGAGGAGCCCCGCCAGCCGTCGCAGCGCTTCGTGCTCGTTGACTGACTCGGTGCCTGCAAGTGTGGCACCCGGTTCCAGGCGGTGCAGGGCCTGACGCGCGATCTGCAGGCGGGCTTGCGGGTCGAGTGCATCCCAACGCGCGAGCACATCGCTGACGAAGTCGGCTTGCGCGGCACTCAAGCCTGCGGCGCTTCCCTGCGATACGAGATGCTCCACCGACTCCTTCTCCACGCTCTCGTCATAGACGAGCAGCGTGCCGGCCGCCATGTCGCCGACGCGCACTTCGCGCCGCGTGCTGAAGCACGCGACAATCCCGACGACATAGACCAGGGGGAGCGAATCGAGCAGACGGAATACGTTGCGGATCAGCAGCGGCCCGATGCCGGGTGGCGTCCCGTCACGCATGACGATACGAATGCCCGCCATGCGCTTGCCCGGCGTGCGACCACCCATCAGCACCTCGATGACCGGGTGATAGAGAAAGAAGATGGCCGCGGAGGGCAATCCGACCCAGTAGCCGTAGGCGGCTTCCGATGGATGGGTATCGAAAACCTTCTCGAGCATGAACATCGCGGCGAAGTACCAGGCGAGCGCGGCAACGGTGCGGATGAGGAAATCGGAGGTGAAAGCGAGACTGCGTCCCCCGAGCCCGGCAATCGCAAGGTTCAGCTCGACGCCGGTGACGCTTTCGATCCGTAGTCCGTCGGTCGTGTCCGCTGTTTCCATGCTTGCCACGAGCTGTGAGTCCTTTAATGCAACGTAGCTTCCGCCAGTTGCTCCGCTTCGAATTCCTGCAGCAGCGGGTCGATCACCGCGTCGAGCTGCCCATTGATCACGTCGGTGAGCTGGTAGAGCGTGAGATTGATGCGATGGTCGGTGACGCGTCCCTGGGGGAAATTATACGTACGAATGCGCTCGGAGCGATCGCCGCTGCCCACCTGGAGCTTGCGCGACTGCGCTTCGGCGGCGGAGCGCTTCTCCTGTTCCGCGGCGAGCAGGCGCGCCTTGAGGAGACTCATCGCGCGCGCACGATTCTTGTGCTGGGAGCGTTCGTCCTGGCACTCGACAACAATACCCGTCGGCAGGTGCGTGATGCGAATGGCTGAATCCGTCTTGTTGACGTGCTGGCCGCCGGCGCCCGAGGAGCGATACGTGTCGACGCGCAGCTCCGCCGGATTCAAGTCGACGGCTTCGACCTCCTCGAGTTCCGGCAGGATGGCAACTGTGCAGGCGGAGGTGTGGATGCGACCCTGGGCTTCGGTAGCAGGCACGCGCTGCACGCGATGCGTGCCGGATTCGAATTTCAGGCGCGAGAACGCGCCCTGTCCGACCACGCGGCTGATGATTTCCTTGTAGCCGCCGTGCTCGCCTGCGCTTTCGCTCAGCACTTCCACGCGCCAGCCCCTGCTCTCGGCATAACGTGAATACATGCGAAAGAGGTCACCCGCGAAGATCGCGGCCTCATCGCCGCCCGTGCCGGCACGAACCTCCAGGTAGATATTGCGTTCATCGCGCGGGTCTTTCGGTATCAGCAGTTTCGCAAGGCCGAGCTCCTGCGCGCTGAGATCGACCGCTAGCGTCTTCTTTTCGTCCTCGCCGAGCGCGCGATGTTCGGGATCCGGATCGCGGGCCAGATCCTCCGCGGTGCTCAGGTCCGCGAGCGACTTGAGGTAGGTGCGGTAACGCTGTACCACGGGCTCAAGCCGGGCGTACTCCATGGAGAGGTCCCGATACTGCGTTGCCTTGGCCGCGCCGGCCGCGTCGGCGAGCAGATGGCTCACCTCGTCGAAGCGATCCACCAGGCGGTCGAGTTTCTGTCGAATGGAGTCCTTCATGGTCGACTGTCGTTGGGGCCTGCCAGTATATTGCACGCATGAGTCTCCCCTCGACTCGTCTGACCTGGTTTCTGGTGACGGTGCTCGCTGGCGCGTGCAGCGCGACCCCGCCGCGTGTGCCGGACAGCGCGAACGCCCACATTATTGTCGCTGAGCTGGCCCTGGCCCGTGGTCAGCACGACGTGGCGGTCGAAGAGTATCGGCAGGCGACGGCGCTGAGCGCCGACCCGGCGCTCGCCAGCCGCGCGGCCGAGATCGCGCTCGATGGGAGTGAGGACGATGTCGCGGCCGAAGTCACCAATCGCTGGCTTGCTCTCGATTCGCTGAATCCGGCCGCCCATCGTGCTGCCGGCCTCGCTGCTCTCAGGCTCAATCAACTGCCGCGCGCCGTCGAACTGATCGAAAGCTCGTTGACCAAGAGCGGCGCCGATGGCGAGAAGGAACTGCTCGAAGTCTTCGCCGCGCTCGCCAACGAATCGAACGCGTACGGCATTTTTGTGATCGGGCGTGAGATGGCCGACAAGCGCCCCGATTCCGCGCAGGCACAGTATGCGGCCGCCGCGTTCGCGCTGCCCGCATACAACTATGCTTTTGCCGCGGAGAAGGCCGAACGTGCGCTCGCTCTGCAGCCCGAATTCGCGAACGCGAAGCGCCTGCTGGCGCGCTCGCTCGTGATGTCCGGCAACTCGCAACGCGGCCTCGAGCTGGCGCAGGCGAACGCCGCGGACGGCGATATCGAAGCGCGTCTCGACCTTGCGATGCTCAACGACTTCTCCGGCAACAAGGGCGAGGCGCGCAAGATCTACGAGGCTCTGGTCGAATCCGAGGCTGCGCACAGCGATGCGCTTTATCAGCTCGCCCTGCTCGATTTTCGCGAACAGCGCTACGACGAAGCGGCGCACCGTTTCACGGAACTGCTGTCGCTTGGCCAGCAGGTCGGGGCGGCTTTCTACTATCTCGGTGCGATCGCGGAGCGTCACGGCGATCATGAGCGCGCGATTCGATTCTATTCACGCATCATCTCGGGAGAGTATGCGGTCGACGCACAACTGCGGACGGCGCGCCTGTTGAAGGAAGGCGGCCTGGGGCCGCAGGGCGAGCAGTCGCTCGACGCGTTCGTGCGTGACCACCCGGAGTCGGAGATCGAACTTGCCATCGGCCGTTCCCGCGCCTTGAGCGATCAGCTGCAGCATCGCGCGTCGCTCGAGCTCGTCGATCGCTACCTCGAGCGCTATCCGCACCACATGGATCTCATCATGCAACGCTCGCTCGCCCTCGATCGCGCCGGCCGCGTAGCGGACGCTGTGCACGTGCTGCGTGGACTTGTGCGTGAGCGGCCCGACGATCCGGTGACGCTGAACGCCCTCGGTTACACGCTGGTCGACCACAATCAGAGTTTGAACGAAGGCGAGGCCCTCGTGCGCCGCGCGCACGCGCTGATGCCCGACAGTCCCGCCGTTGAGGACAGCATGGGCTGGATGCACTTTCGGCGTGCGCGCTACGCGGACGCCGTCGCTATTCTGCGCAAAGCGTACGATCAGGCGCAGGACCCGGAAATCGCGGCGCATCTGGGCGAAGCCTTGTGGAAGCTCGGCGAGCGCGGCAAGGCGCGCGAGGTGTGGCAGGAAGGCCTCGCGACCGCGCCAACGGATCCCTATCTCAATGCAACGCTGCACCGCTATGGGCAGTGACCGCATGCGGATGCTCGGGCGGCGCCTCGCGCCGCTCGCCCTGTTGCTGCTGGCAGCCTGCCAGCCCTTCACGAAGCCCACTGCCGCGCAACCGGCCGCCTGGGCCGAGCGCAAGGCAGAGCTGCAGACCGTCAATCACTGGCGTTTCGAAGGCAGGTTTGCGATCGCTGGTGTCGAAACAGGCGGCAGCGCGGGCATTCGCTGGCAGCAGGCCGATGCGCATTCGGACGTTGCCGTTTTTGGCGCGCTCGGCGCGGGCGCCATGCATATCGAGCTCGACGGCGATCGGCTGCACGTCGAAACGCGCCGCGGCGAGAGCGTCAGCGGGGAGCAGGCGAGCGCGGCGCTTGCTGAGCGACTGGGTGCGCCGGTGCCGTTTACGCAGTTGCGCTACTGGCTGCTAGGTGTGCCTGCGCCGGGAATGCAGAGCTCGGAAGTGCTTGGAGAGAATCAGCGCCTGGCGAGCCTGAGCCAGGAGGGCTGGGACGTGCGGTTCGCCGAATACCTGTCCGTCGGCGGCGACGTGTTGCCCGCGCGGGTCGATGCGACGCATGGCAAGGTCCGGGTGAAGCTGCGCATCTCCCGCTGGGACTGGCACCGGCCATGAATGCCCACCGGCCCTGGCCGGCACCCGCGAAGCTCAATCTCTTCTTACATATCCTCGGCCGCCGTCCGGATGGCTATCACGAGCTGCAAACGGCCTTTCAGTTCGTCGACCTGTGCGATGAGCTCACCTTCGAAGTGCGTGCAGACGGCCGAATCAAGCGCACCTGGGGTCTGACCCCTGGGGGTCAGACCCCAGGGGGTCAGACCCCAATACCTGCCCACATGGACTTGGTCGTGCGCGCAGCCGCGGCGCTGCGTGACGCGACCGGAGTAGCCCAAGGCGTGTCGATCGCCGTCGAGAAGCGGATTCCGCTGCAAGCCGGCCTTGGTGGCGGCAGTTCCGATGCGGCAACGACGCTCATTGCCTTGAATCAGCTATGGAATACGGGGCTCGATCGCCCGGCGCTCGCTCGCATAGGACTAAAGCTCGGTGCGGACGTGCCGGTCTTTGTCGGCGGGAAAGCTGCCTTTGGCGAGGGCGTGGGGGAGCGCTTGACCCCGATTGAGCCGCCGGAACCCGACTATGTCATCGTCCATCCGGGCTGTGGCATCGCGACCGCAGAGATCTTTCAGGCCCCTGAATTGACACGAAATTCTGACGCCATCACAATACGCGCCTTTTTGCGGGGGGGTGGACGGAACGACTGTGAAGGAGTGGTCCGTCAGCGCTACCCGGAAGTGGCTCGCGCGCTCGACTGGTTGGGTCAGTTTGGGCAAGCGCGATTGACCGGAACCGGTGCGTGCATATTCGCCGCGGTGGAATCGCGCGCGCGCGCCGAGGAAATCTGCCGGACAATACCGAAGGGCTGGCGCGGGTTTGCATGCCGAGGGCGCAACCGCTCGCCGCTCGAAGATCGGGTCGGGGCCTGAAGAATAGAACCCCAAGACGGTTCGCTTGCGGTTGGGGTGTCGCCAAGTGGTAAGGCAGCGGGTTTTGATCCCGCCATTCGGAGGTTCGAATCCTCCCACCCCAGCCATCTGATTCG
>JBGPLJ010000011.1:0-26822 GCA_041486385.1 Steroidobacteraceae bacterium | reverse complement strand
ATAGGAGAGGCGGCGATTCAACTCGCGCGCCTCGCTCACGTCGTGGAAGACGAGCACGCCGCCGCCCACCTGCCCGGTGCCGTCGCGGATCGGCGAAGCCGTGCTCTCAACGTACAGTTCGTTGCCGTCGCGGCGGATCAGCAGCATCGGCCGCACGGACTTGATTGACCGCGTCCGCCGGATCGACACCGACAGTGGATTTTCGAGCGGCTCGCAGGTCTCCTCATGGAACGCACGGAAGATTTCGTCGATTGGCCGGCCCTGCGCATCTTCGAGCCGCCAGCCAGTGAGTTCCTCGGCGACCGGATTCAGGTATTCGATGGTCGAGCGCGCGTCGGTCGTGATCACGCCGTCGCCGATCGATTGCAGCGTGATCTGCGCCGCTTCTTTCTCGCGGAACAGCGCTTCCTCGTAGAGCTTGCGCTCCGTGATATCGAGCTCGACGCAAACAATGCGCCGCAAGCGCCCACCTGGATCGACCCGCGCCTTGGCGCGACTCACGACCCAGCGCCACTCGCCATCGCGATGTTTGAGCCGGTGCACGCTTTCAAAGAGCGGGATCTTGCCGATCACATGATCGCGAATCGTCGACTGCACGCGCGCGAGATCATCCGGATGCACGAGCATGCGCCAGTCCGGCGAGTCGTTGAGCTCATCCTCGGCGTAACCGAGCATTGCTTTCCAGCGCGGCGAGAAGTAGACCGTGTTGAGGTCGGCGTCGAAGTCCCACAAGCCGTCGTTGGCGCCGGCGAGCGCGAGATCGTTGCGCTCCTGCAGATATTCCAGGTGCTCGCGCATGCGGATGCGCTCAAAGCCCGTGGCGAGGCTCGTGCCAACGAGCTTCAGCAGGAGGTGCTGGTTGACATCCCAGCCTTCGCGTGTGCGCGTCGACGCCAGACCGACAAATCCCGCGAGCTTGCCTGCAACCGCATAGCCGATGAGGAGGAGCGAGCCGATGTTCAGTTGACGCAGCCGCTCCGCTTCGATGATCTGTTCCTTGCGCGGCGTCGCCGTATCGCGGATCTCAAGAATCCGCACGTGGCCGAGGCGCGCAGCGAGCCATGGATAGGACTCGATGGCATCCGACTTCAATACTTCAGGAGTGCATTGCGCGAACATCGCCTTCGAGACAGTCACCGTGGCGATGCGCGTGCCGTCGTCCGTCAGGCGCGCGAGAAAGACTGCATCGGTCGCGGTCGCCGCGCGCAGGTCGTCGAGATTCTGCGCGATACATGCGGTCATGTTCTCGCGCGTCATGCTCTGAAATTCGACGGAGATCTTGGTGCAGGTTACGTCGAGGCCGAAAGTCGGACGCGTGGGCGACGGGGTCCAGACATTGGGCGACAAGATGTCAGAAGCGGTGAGATCGACGATCGTATCCCCGGTGGTCGTTGCCATCGCTCCTCTTTCCCCTAACTGCGGCGGCGAGTTGCGTTGCATTCTGGCATAACCTCGCAGGAAAACAAGGTAAGCGACTGTATTTAAAGAGCCTGAAGCCGCACTTTAGGGGCTGGCTGCCACCACTGCGCGCTTCGTACATAACCCCGCGCGTTTCATTCCCATCCAAACACGCGCACGCGGGTTGATGCGTCGACCAGATCACAGTTGTCGCCGTCTCCCGACGGAAATGCCGGTCAACGGCCAGGGAAGAGCCGCGTTCCAGCCTCCGACACAAACGCATGGGAGGCTTGACGGCCATGATGACCCTTATTCGACAAAAGCTCGCCGCGGCATTATGTGCGGCACTGACCCTGGTGCTCGCTGGCTGTGGCGGCGGCGGTTCCGGCGGCGTCGCATCGTCGACCCCGCAGGCCTGTGACTCCTCCAGCTGCGGCAGCATGTATCTCGGGCTCACCGATGCCGACGGCGACTTCCTGACCTACACCGTCGACGTTGTGTCCTTGTCGTTGACCAAAGCGAACGGCGCGAAGGTCGAAACGCTCCCGGTCTCCCCGCGAGTCGACTTCTCCCAGCTCGTCGATCTCACGGAATTCGTCACCGCAGCCAGCATTCCCAAGGGCGAGTATGTCGAGGGCACGATTCGCCTCGATTACAGCAACGCCGATATCGAAGTTGACGTCGGCGGCTCGCCAAAAGCGGCTCGTATCGTCGATGACTCCGGCAATGCGGTCGGCATCGTTGACCTTGCGATCAAGCTCGACAATCGCAATCACCTGTTCATTGCGCCCGGCTTGCCGCGCTTCATGGAACTCGATTTCGACCTCGCCGCTTCGAACACTGTCGGCGATCTGTCGCTGTCTCCCGTGCCCGTGACCTTGCGGCCGTTCGTGGTCGCCTCCGTCGAGCCCGCTGCGAGCAAGGAAATCCGCGTACGCGGACCGCTCGTGAGCGTTGACACAGCGGCCGGCACCTACACGATCGATGTGCGGCCGTTCGATCATGCGACCGCACGCCTGGGCCGCGTAACGGTCCACACGACGGACCAAACGATGTGGGAGATCGATGGGACGCCCGAGACCGGCGCCGCAGGTCTCGCCGCGCTTGCGGCAGAATCTGTTGGTACGCCCACCGCCGCCTTTGGAACATTCACCACCGCGGATCGCACCTTCACTGCGGAGCGTGTGAATGCGGGCACCAGCGTCGAGAGTGCGCAGCTCGATGCGATCGCGGGCAACGTGACCGCCCGGTCCGGCGACTCCCTGACAGTGCGCGGCGTGACGCTCGATCGGCGCGACGGTTCGGTTAAGTTCATGCGCGGCGACGCAACGCTCACCGTTGGCACTGAGACGAAGGTCACGGAGGAAGGCGGTGGCGCCCTGCTCACGACCGACGCGATCTCCGTTGGCCAACGCATTCGAGCGTTCGGCCAGGCGTCTGCCGAGGACAGCACCGGGCACGTGACACTCGACGCGAGCGCGGGCCGCGTGCGCCTGAGAATCACGCACCTGGCGGGCCTCGTGACGAGCGCCAATCCCGGCAACCTGACGCTCGACGTCGAGGCGTTCGACGGTCATCGCGCGTCGATCTTTGACTTCACCGGGACGGGATCGAGCGCCGCGAGCGATGCCGACCCCACGCACTATGAAATTGCGACCGGCAATCTCAACCTCAACCTGCTCACGCCCGGAACACCGGCGCGGGTGTTCGGCTTTGTGACGCCATTTGGCAGCGCTCCGCCCGACTTTCAGGGCCGTACGGTCGTCGACTACAGGGACGTAAAGGCCCTGCTCAGCATGGGCTGGCGGCCGGGCGGCACAGCGGCGCCCTTCTCGAGCATGAATGCGAGCGGCCTCGTGATCGACGCGTTGAACCCGGATATCGGCGCTCGGCATACGATCCTGCTGGCGTTCCAGCCGATCGACATCACGACGCTCGCGACGCCGGTGCGCCTGGTGCCGGACACGACGGTCCGAGGCGCCTACGCAATCGGCAAGCCAGGTCAGATCGAGATCTTCAGCGACTTCGGTGACTTTGTCGCAGCGCTGACTTCGGAACTGGCTACGGCAAAGGCCGAGGGTCTGACGTCGACCGGACACTTCGACTCAGCCACCGGCGACTACACGACCGGCCGGGTGTTGATTACGCTCAAGCCGGTCAACTAGCAACGATTGCACGCAACCCTGAGATGTCGGCCCGCGTAGTCATGCGACTGCGCGGGCCTTTTCATTTTCTCTGGCTCAATGCAATTGCCGAGCATAGGCAATAGCCGCATCGTGACCGCGCGCAATGCAGGCTGGGTCCGCAGGCCCGGTGACCCAGGACCAGGTCGCGTCACTCGAAGCGCCGACGAGAACCGTAGTGCCGGCATTGACGAAGCACGGTGCGCGCTGCGACTCGCCGATCAAAAGCGCCCTATTGGGCCGCTCGCTCAACCAGCGTGCCGCGTCGTAACTCTCCTGTGCACCTTCGCGCCAGCGCCGGTGGCCAAAATTGACCGTCGGTTGATCCATGTAGAGCAGGAACTGCTCCTTGTAGGCCACGAGGCCAAGCTGATGCGACGGCGGCGCCTTCGCCATGGCTGCAGCAACGAAATCCGCCGACGAGCGTTTGCCATTGATCGCCGGCGCGATGACCCAGCCCATGAAGAGCCAGATCGAACCGAGGGTGAACGCGAACGCCGCGAATCCGCCACGAACTCTGCAAATGATTGCCGCGAGCAGTGCGATTACAGCGATCGAGAGCAGCACGGGTAGCGGGACTGCCCCGGCACTGTCGAGAAGCTTCGCCGCTTTCTCCGGCGCGCTGACGGTCAGGTAGAAGTATGACGCTGCGGCAAAGGCGCCGATCAGGAGTGTGAGTGCAAGCCCCGCGACCTGCGGGCCACGCCGCTGCCAGAGCTCCTGCAAGTAGGGCGCGGCCGCGATGACTACCGCCGGAAGGGCGGGCAGGATGTAGACGCTGCGTTTGCCTCCGCTCACGCTGAAGAAGATCACCACGAGCAGCGCCCAGCAGAGTGGCAGCCAGACTTTGGCGTCACGCTCGGACCAGGCGCGCCGCCAGCGCGGCACGAGCCAGATCAAAAGGAGTGACAGCGGCAGCCACTGCCCCGGAATGACGTTGACGAAATAGAAGTAGAAGGGTTGCACGTGATGCCAGGGCTCGGCATAGCGCGTGACGGTCTGCTGGAACAGGATGTCATCCCGATAGCCCAGCAATCGTGGATCGTGGCTCGCTGCCACGGTCAGCAGCATGGGCACCAGCCACAAAGCGATCGCGGCGAACATCGCTGCCGGCGCGAGCCCCCAGCGCCAGCCCCCGTTACCCGTAGGCATCGACCAGCCGCGCCGCTTCAATAACACGAATGGAAGCAGCGCGAGCAGCGCCACAAATCCGACGCCCTTCGTGATGACGCCAAGGCCGGCAGCGAAGCCCGCGAGCGTGTACCAGACCCAGCTGCGCTCGACGAGCAGATGCCGCAGGAGTCCGTAGAGCGAGAGCGTGATGAACGCTGTCACCGTCATGTCAATCTGGGCGGCACGCGCCTGCCAGGTGAACGCGATCGTAAAGAGCAGCAGCAGCCCCGCCGCAAGCGCCGCTTCCCGATTCCACAGCCGACGCGCCAGGTCATACACGAGCACGAGCGTGGCGAGCGCCGACAGCAAGGACGGCAGCAGAAACGCGATGCGCAGCGAACCCGTCAACGCGTAGCAGGCCGCCATGATCCAGAAATAAAGAGGCGGCTTGTCCGGATAGTTCTCGCCGCCAACCATGGGTATGAGCCAGCGTCCCGACTCGACCATGTCGCGCGCGATGAGCGCGAAGCGCGGCTCGTCCGCGGGCCACGGATCGCGCAACCCCAGTCCCGCAGCAATGACGAGCAGCGCAAGCCCGACGAGCCAAAGTAAATCGCGCGCCACGGTCCCCGACGCCGGCGCGCTGTGCCCGGTCATTGTTGGTGCCATAAACAATGAGAGAATGAGAATTGCATCGCTTGCAGGAGTCAGCCCCAGAAAATCAGCCAACAGGAGAGCTGCGTGAACACCGTTCTATTGATCTTCCTGGGCGTTGTCGTGACGCCGTGGAAACTCATTGGCTATATCGGCGCCGCGCTGTTCGCCGCGCGCTGGTTCGTGCAGTTGCACGCCTCGCGGCGGCATGGCAAGCCCGTCCTGCCCCGGCTCTTCTGGTACATGAGCATCGCGGGAAGTCTCCTCGTGCTCGCCTACTTCATTTTCGGCAAGAACGACTCGGTCGGCATCCTATCGAATATCTTTCCGGCGTTCGTTGCGAGCTACAACCTGTATCTCGACATCAAGACGCGGCGCCCTCATTCCTCGCGCACTTGAAGGCCGGCGCGGTACCGGCGCTGCAACCAAATCACGCCGAAGATATCGACAATTCCGACCCACAGGCGATTCCACAGGCCGTACTTCGATTGTCCGCGCGTGCGCGGGCGATGATTGACCGGCACCGATACCACGCGGCTGCCCGCGCGCTGATAAAGCGCCGGCAGGAAGCGGTGCATGTGATCGAACATCGGCAATGACAGGTAGGTCTCCCGCTGCAGCAGCTTGATGCCGCATCCGGTATCCGGCGTGCCGTCGCCGAGCAGCCCGCTGCGCACGCCGTTGGCAATGCGCGATGACAGACGCCGCAGCCAGGTGTCGCGCCGCGTGACGCGATTACCCATGAAGATCAGGACATCGCGATTTGCCGCGTCATCGCGCGCAGCGATCAGCGCTGGGATATCAGCCGGATCGTTCTGGCCGTCGCCGTCGAGGGTCGCGATCCACGGCGCACGCGCAGCGCGCACCCCCGACCATACGGCCGCGCTCTGGCCACGGCGCATCGAGTGTCTGAGGAGCCGCAGCTCCGGGAGTCCCTGCGAGCGCGCTTCGCGCACGGCCGCCGCGGTGCCGTCCGTGCTGCCGTCGTCGACGAAAAGCATTTCAAACTGCGCACGGCCGCGTAGCGCCTGCGCAATCTCGCGCGCGAGCGGCGCAACGTTTTCCGCTTCGTTGCAGACGGGCACGACCACGGATATTTCGGGACTGGTATCGGCGGCGCTCAAGGACATCTCCCAGTCCAGTATACCGAAAGCCTGTGGCCGCCCCGGCGTCGTTGCTGTTGGCATCGCCTGCCCCGCTTCCGTATTCTCCGCCCCATGAGTTCGATCTCACACTCTCATCACGGGCATGCTCACGTGAGGCAAGTGCACCACGCGCCGCCGGCGCCGCCGGTGGGCAACGACGAGCGGCGCCTTGCCTGGACGCTGGCGATCACGATCGCGTTCATGCTGGTCGAAGTTACCGGCGGATGGTTCGCGCATTCGCTCGCGCTGATCGCCGACGCCGGCCACATGCTCACCGATGCCGCCGCACTCTCGATGGCCTGGTTCGCGGTACGGCTCGCCCGCAGGCCCTCGGATTTGCGTCGCTCGTACGGCTATCAGCGGCTGACCGTGCTCGCCGCATTCGTCAATGGCATCCTGCTCATTGCCGCGGTCATCTGGATCGTCATCGAAGCGGTCGGCCGCCTCACGCAGCCCCTGGCGGTGAACGGAGGGCTGATGCTCGTGATCGCGTCGGGTGGTGCCGCGGTCAATCTGATCAGCATGTTCGTCCTGCGCGGGCACGGCCACGGCAATCTCACCATGCGCGCGGCGTATCTGCACATTCTGAGCGATCTGCTCGGATCCATCGCGGCGATCGTTGCGGCGATTGTCATCCTCACGACGGGCTGGACGCGCATCGACCCGCTGCTGTCGATCCTGGTCGCGGGCCTGATCGTGCGCAGCGCAGTGGACGTCGTGCGCAAGTCCGGGCACATCCTTCTTGAAGGCGTCCCCGAGGGTTTCGATGACGAGCGCCTGCGTACCGAATTGCGCGCCCGCGTGAGCGGCGTCATCGATGTGCATCATGTGCACGCCTGGAGCCTCACCTCCCATCAGACTCTGCTCACCCTCCATGCACGCATCGACGACCGCGTGGACGGCGCGCATGTACTGCGTGAAATCAAACAGTGTCTGGCCGAGCAATTTGGCATCGAGCATTCGACCGTGCAGATCGAGGCCGAGCACTGCGCGGACCACGAATCCACCGATCCCTGCCGCTAGCCGCTCACCGGTAACCGGCTACTGCAACGCCGCGCGTGCGCGTTCGAAGAGCAAGCCCAACTCCCCTTCCAGGTCGCGCTGCCACCGCTCGAGGGCTGCGGCGTCGAGCGTCCGCGGGACCTGTCGTGGTGCGCCGATCGCAAGCGCGATGCGTGCGCCCGGAACCGGAATGACAAAGCGATCCCAATTGACGAGCCACGCCCGCGAGGCGGCGTATGCGAGCGGCACAATCGGCCGTTGCGACATCTGCGACAGCAGAATGGCGCCTGGCTTGGCCACGAAAGCGGGTCCGCGTGGCCCGTCAGGCGTGATCACCGGCGAGACCTGCTCCTCCAACAGCGCCAGACGATAATCCCTGAGCGCGCGCGCCCCGGTGTTGGTCGAAGATCCGCGAATCACGTGACCCGAGACCCGCCGCACCATCATCGCGCCCAGTTCACCGTCCACCGACGGACTGATCAGAAACCCGACCTTGATGCCCAGGGCCCGCTGTTGCAGCAGATAGCGCGCGCAAAACAGCTGATGCTGGTGCCAATAGCACGGGATGATGGTGGCGTTCGCGGCAAGCGCGGCCTCCATGTGCTCCTCACCGACGATGCGCACGACGCGGCACGTCAGCCACCAGAATCGAATGATGAGCATGCCGAGCGGCGCGGCGCTTCGATAGAGAGCACGTCGCCACAACGTCATGCGGCGAGTGGAACGGGTCGTGAGCTGATAGACCGAGTTGCGCGGATCGTTGTTCGGCGGCACCGTCATGATCATCAAATGCTACGCGAAGTCAGAATGCCGGGCGCAGCTCCACGTGCAGATCCGGCCGGGCTGCCGCGATGGCCAATGCATGGTCCGCGAGCATGTCGGGCCCGGCGAAATACCAGAGCCGACCGCGAAACTCCGCATGCGCTTGCGACATCCTCACCTTGCCTGCATCGAACACTGTGCCGCCCGCTGCCTTGACGACCGCTTCTTTGCGCGTCCACAGATGCGTTGCGCCAAGCGCGGTCGCGCCCACCAATGCGAGTTCGGCGCTGCTCGCCACGCGGCGCACGGTAGCGAGCGATACGCGGCCCGCCGCCTCAACATCAATTCCGACGCAGACATCGCGCGCCGCGACGCATGCGACGAGATCCGCTGTGTGACTGATATTGAAGTCGAGCCCGCCGGGCCAGCAAGGCTTGCCACGCTCGGGAAATACCAGCGCTGCGGCCGGCAGTGAGTCATATTCGAGAGCCGCGGCGGCCAGAGACAAGAGTTCGATGCCCGCCAGCGTCGCCAGCGCCGTGCCAGGTGGCGCGCGCTCGATCGCAAGACGCTTGGCATACGCGATCTTGTGCAGCCAGCGCGCAGCAAGCTCCGCGTAGTCGTGCCGCGCAAGCGGTGCGTAATATACAATTGCTTTAGTCACTTGCTTTGGTCACTTCACTCTCACCTGCGAGAACCCGCGCGCTCATGAGCGTCAGCCGCAAGAGCGACCCCTCGACAGTCAATCCGCCCGGCCCCCCCGGCCCTGATGACCCATTCGACATCGGCTCGACGCCGGACTCGATCGACCGTATGCGCGAACTCTACGGTCGTTACGGCGACGTCTACCGCGTCTACTCCCCCGGCCGCAAGTCCTGGACATACGTGCTCAACAATCCCGATGACGTCAAACGCGTGCTGTTGTCGAACCATCGCAACTACACCAAGGGTATCGGTCTTGATCGAGTGAAGATCCTGCTCGGCAACGGCATCATGGTGAGCGAAGGCGATTTCTGGAAGAAGCAGCGCTACATGATGCAGCCGATGTTTCACCGGCGCGTGATCGAGCGCTTCGAATCGATGATAGCCGACGCCAACGAGGCGCTTATCGCGCGCTGGAGCGGGCACGCGGCGCGGGGAGAACCGGTCGACGTCACCGACGCCATGAGCCAGCTCACGCTCGACATCGTCTTGCGATCCATTCTGGGAACCGACCTTGCGCGCCTGAGCGCGCAGGCCGGCGGCAATCCATTTGAAGTCGTCACGCGCGAACAGGAACGGAACCTGCAATTCGCCTACAAGTTCCGCTCACTGACCAAGCTCGTGGCGGAAGTCGTGCGGCAACGCCGCGCTGAGGGGCGCGATGAGTTCGATTTCCTCGGCATGCTGATGAATGCCCGGGACAAGGAGAGCGGAGAACCGATGGGCGAGCGCGTCCTCATCGATGAAGTCATGACGCTCGTGGTGGCCGGGCACGAAACCACGGCGAGCGGCCTGAACTGGACCTGGTACCTGCTCTCGCAGCACCCGGAAGTCGAAGCGCGGCTGCACGCCGAACTCGATGCGGCCAGGGACATCGGCGACCGTACATTCAATGCGCTCGATCAGCTGCCCTACACGCAGCAGGTGATCCATGAGGCCTTGCGCCTCTATCCACCGGGGTGGCTGTTGTCGCGGCGCTCGATCGGCGCGGACCGCCTGGGTGGCTATGACATCGCGCCGAAGACCGACATCCTGATAAGTCCGTATTTCATCCATCGCAACGTCGATCACTGGAGCGAGCCGGAAAGCTTCCGGCCGCAAAGATTCGAGCCCGCAGCGCTCGCCGCGCGCCACCGCTTCGCGTACATTCCTTTTGCGGTCGGGCCACGGCACTGTATCGGCGAGAATTTCGCGTTGTTCGAAATGGTGCTGCATCTCTATGAAGTCGCACGCCACTTCCGCCTGAAGTTCACGACAACCGAACCGCTCGCCGTGGAAGCAGCCATCAATCTGCGTACCCGAAACAATCTATTCATGACGCTCGAACGGCGCACAACCCAGTCCTCATGAAGTACGCAACCTTGAGCGCCATGCTGGAGGCCAACCGCTCGGCCGACCGCGCCGTGACGTACGTGGAAGGTGAGTCCACGGAACGGGTGCTCTCCTATGCGGAGCTCTACGACCGGGCGCTCGGAATCCTGCATCACCTGCAGCGCCTCGGTGCCACACGTGGCGATAAGCTCATTCTGTTCATTGGCGACAATGAGCAGTTCATCGATGCGTACTGGGCAGCGATTCTAGGTGGCATCATTCCGGTGCCCGTCGCCCTCGGCATCAGCGACGAGCATCGCCACAAGCTGCTGCGCATCGCGCGCAAACTGGGCCGGCCGTACCTCTACACCGACCGCAAGACACTCGATCGATTGGCCGCATTCGCCACGGCGGCCGGAGTCGACGCCGCGTTTTCGGTGCTCCGGGAGCGCGCGTTTCTCGTCGATCAGCTGGACGATCTGTCACGCGCGGGCAAGCGCTACCAGGCGAGCCCCGGCGATGCAGCATTCATTCAGTTCTCCTCCGGATCGACGAGCGATCCGAAGGGCATCGTATTGACGCACGCGAACGTGCTCGCGAACGCACGTCAGGCGACCGAAGTTGCGGGCTTCAACGACCGCGATATCACGCTCACCTGGATGCCCCTGACCCACGATATGGGCCTCATCGGCATGCACGTCATCATGCTCGCGAATCGCATCAACGTGTGCCTCATGCCGACCGAGCTTTTCATCCGCCGTCCACTTTTGTGGCTGACGCTTGCGACTCGCAAGCGCGCCACGATCCTGTCCTCGCCCAATTTCGGTTACCGGCACTATTTGAAGGTACTCGGGGAGCGCACGCCCGAGGGCCTCGACTTGCGCAGCGTGCGCCTCATATTCAATGGCGCAGAGCCGATCTCAGTCGAGCTTTGCCAGGAATTTCTCGATCGTCTCGCGCCGCATGGCCTCGATTCAAAGGCGATGTATCCCGTGTATGGTCTCGCGGAGGCCTCGCTCGCGGTGAGCTTTCCACGAGTTGGCGCCGGCTGCGAGTCGGTGACACTTGACCGCCATCATCTCGGCGTTGGTGAAACCGCGGTGCCGGTTGCCAGCGACAACAGGAACGCGCTGGCTCTCATGAGCGTCGGGCAGCCGATCGCCGATTGCGAAGTACGGCTGGTCGACGAGTCGGATGTCGACGTGCAAGCGCAGCAGGTCGGAAACCTGCAGATTCGCGGGCCGAACGTGACGGCAGGCTACTTCGAAGCGCCCACGATCAACGCGGCCGCGTTCGCAAGCGGTGGCTGGCTTCGCACCGGCGACCTGGGCGTCATTATCGACGGCAAGCTGCATATCACGGGCCGCGCCAAGGAGCTGATCATCCTGAATGGCCAGAACTACTATCCGCACGACCTCGAATCGATTGCCGAACGCGCCCCAGGGCTCGAGCTCGGCAAGGTTGTGGCCGCCGGTTGTCGCAAGCTCGGTGGCCAGGCTGAAGAGCTCGTGATTTTCGTGCTGCATCGGTCCGGAATCGAGGAATTCCTGCCGACCGCGCTCGCCGTCGCGCGCCTCGTCAATGAACAGGCCGGTCTCGAAGTCGCCGAGGTCGTGCCCGTCAAGCGCATTCCGAAGACGACCAGCGGCAAGATTCAGCGGCACCACCTGCAAAGCGCCTACGAAGACGGTGAGTTCGACGCGGAATTGGCGGAGTTGGCGACGCTGCGCGCAGCCGCCACCGTTGCCGAGGGTTCCGGCTCGAGCGTCGAGCAGCAACTGAAGGAGATCTGCGACGTCGCGCTCGAGGGCAAGCGCGTCGATGTCAACGACAACCTGTTCGAGATCGGCGCAAGCTCGCTCAAGCTCATCGAAATTCACGAACAGATCGACCGCATCTACCCGGGTGAGATCGACCTCACCGAGATCTTCGACTTTCCGACGATCGCGGAACTCGCGCGGCACCTGGAGGGGAAGCTCGCCGCTCGGGGAGTCAGTTGAGCCGTGCGCCCTTGAGGAAGTATTCGACCTTGTCGCGATAGCTGCGCGACAGTTTCAATTCGTGCCCGCCTTCCAGTGTCAGGAAATACTCGCCGTTCATGTGCGCCCGCAGGCGCTTCACGCGGCGCAGATTGACGATCGTCGAGCGATGCACGCGCTGGAAGAGGCGTGGATCGAGCGCACTCTCCAGATCCTTCATCGTGCCACGCAGGACATAGGTCTGACCTTCCGAGTGCACGCACATGTAATCCCCGGCCGCATCGATCCAGTCGATCGCGCTCGCCTCGACGCGCACCGTCTCGCGGCCCTGCCGAATGGGCAGCATCTCGAGATGCTTGCCCGCGTGGGTCCCGCCGGCACCTGCAATGACGTCTGCGAGTGCGCTCTCGCCGCCGCCTGTGATTTCGGCAATGAGCCCGACCAGCCGGTCGCGATGCGTCACCGCATTGCGTTGAGCGAAGTGCTCGCGGATGTGATCGAGTGCGGCGGCAAAGCGGGCGTCATCCACGGGCTTCAGGAGGTAGTCGATCGCACGCGCCTCGAAGGCCTGGATCGCATACTTGTCGTATGCGGTGACGAATACGATGAGCGGCAGGGTCGTGGCCGGCAGTTCCTTCAGCACATCAAAACCCGAGAGCCCCGGCATCTGGATGTCGAGGAACACAAGGTCAGGCTTGTGCTCGCGGATCGCTACGAGCGCTTCACGCCCATTGGCCGCCTGCGCGATGACCTGAAACTCCGGAGCGCGCGCGAGCCGGATCACGAGGCCGCGTCGTGACAGCGCCTCGTCGTCGACGATCAACGTGCGGATATGCGTCGCTTGCGCGCTTTCGCTCATCTTCCTTGCCCTCCGTCATAGGGCAGTCCGATTTCTATCCTCAGACCCGGCTGCCCGTCGAGTGTGACGAAGCGATGCTCGTCACCGTACAGGACCGCCAGCCGTTCACGCGTATTGCGCAGCCCCACGCCTCTGCCGCCCTGCACCGGCGCTCCCGGCGCGAAACCCGGGCCGTCATCGGCCACGACGAGCTCGAGCATGCGGCCCCGCACCCGGCCCTCGATCCGAATGGCGCCGCCGCCCTCGCGGGGTGAGATCGCGTACTTCACGGCGTTCTCGATGAGCGGCTGCAGTATCAGGCTCGGCACCAGTCCGTCGAGAGCCCGCTCCTCGATCGCGAACTCGAGGCGCAGGCGCTCGGCAAAGCGCAGCCGTTCCGTATTCAGATAGAGATTGAGCGCGTCGATTTCCTGACGCAGCGTCACCCGCTTCATCGGATCCTGATCGAGCGTGTAGCGCAGAAATTCGGACAACCGCATCACGGCGTCATTCGCCGTGCGATTCTGGTTGTCGAGCACGAGGGTCGAGATGGCGTTCAACGTGTTGAAGAGGAAATGCGGGTTCAGCTGGTAGCGCAGCATCTTCAGCTGCGCCTCCTGCGCCAATGCGGACGCCTTCAGCACGGCCTCTCGCTGCCGCTGCATCGATTCATAATACTTGATGCCGAAATAAAGACCCGTCCAGCAGAGCAGCAGGTACATCGCGCTCAGCGCGCCGCCAAAGAGCTCGTAGAGAGTCTTGATCTTCCATTCCGGATCGACGAGCCGGATATAGCTGTAATTGATCACGACGCGCCACACGAGCGCGAGCGTGTAGGACGTCACCACCATGCCGAGCACGATGGTCAGCGGCCGGCGGCCCCAGAGGCCGCGATAGATGTAGCGCATCGGCGCGCTCAGCACGAAACCCGACACTGTCGCGATGCTGATGACCGGCAGAATTCCAGGAGACTTGTCGTACAGCCAGGCGCCAAAGTACTGGGTCAGGCCGTACGCGAACCAGCCAAGGACATGCAGCGCCCAGAAGAGCAAGTTGCGGTTGCTGCGGAGTTGATCGGCTGTAAACATGGCTGGCAGGACAAGAGAGTAGTCGAGCGCGCGCGGTGAACCCAACGTTTCGTCGCGCATTGCGGTCAGTTCACCGTGCCGCTACCGCTTGGCGTACACCGAACGCTTCAGCTTCCAGCGCTTGTGCGACCACGGCCAGTCCGCGGGATGCTCGCGGATCTGCGCCTCGACGAGCCGGGCATAGCGCTCCGTGAACTCGCCCGCCGCCAGGGTCTCGTTTGGAGCGGCGAGCGGCACGAATTCCATCACATAGTGCCCGCGACTCTCACGCCACATGCGTAGAAAAAACGCCTCATAGCGAGTCGCCTTGGCGATGTGTTCCGCGCCCATGTAGAAAGCGCTGTCGCGATTCAGGAAGCGGGTCCAGTGCTTGTACTCGCTCGTCATCGGCTCCTGATCCGCGACCATGCAGACGACACGGACGATTTTCAGGCGCTTGAGCACATCGCCGAGGAGCGTCTGCGCCGGCACCATGCGGCTGCCGAAACGGCTGCGCATCCTCAACATGTGCTTCTCCGCCCAGTCATTCTTCAGCGGCTTGTAGGCCGCGTCGCTCGGAAAGCCGAGATTGAGCGCGAGTCCATGCAACATCCACTCCCAGTTGCATTGATGGGCCGCAACGACCAGCACCGGCCGCCCCGCGCGCAGCGGCGCTCGCAGAACCTCAAGATTGCGGATGCTGACACGCGCGCGCATCTCCTCCGGCGCAAGCCGCGGTGTCTTGGCGATCTCAACCAGCACGTCGGCAAAGCCACGGTAGTAATCGTGCCGGATCTGATTGCGCTCGACCGCAGTCTTCTGCGGAAACGCGAGATCGAGATTGTGCCGAATGACTTCGCGCCGATGACCGACAACGTAGTAGGCAAGGAATGCCAGGAAACTCGACAGGCCATAGAGCGCCGCCCAGGGCCAGCGGGCGAGAAAGCGCGTCCACAGCGGCGACACGTCGGCGTCATCGGCCGCATCAAGACTTGCCGCTGGGTAGTCGGTCATGAGCTGTCGCTATGGGCTTGAGCCTTGGGAAGGTGGTGCCGTCTCACGGATTCGAACCGTGGACCCCATCATTACGAATGATGTGCTCTACCAGCTGAGCTAAGACGGCGCGGGCGCGGATTCTAATGGAACCGCCGGTCGACTTCTAACCGGTTTTACGCTTCACCCGGATCACGACGTCGACGCCGGCCAGCTCGGTCCCGGGCGGCGGACTCGGCAGGCGGCTGAATTCGATCGCCGGGATCGCGACATCCGTCAGTTCGCCCGTATCGACGTTGTGAAAGTGATAGTGAGCACTGGTGTTCGAGTCGAAGCAGGCGCGCTCCGGGTCCACATTGATCTGCCGCACGAGTCCACGCGCGGCGAAGAGGTTGAGCGTGTTGTAAACGGTCGCTTTGGAGACTCGGATACCGCTCATTGTCAGGCGCTCGAGCACATGCTCGGCAGACAGGTGCTGAGGACTCGAGAACACCAGCTGCCCGATTTCCACGCGCTGAAACGTCGGAATGATGCCGTAGGACCGCAACAGCTCGGCAACGCGCTCCGCGCCGGCAGGATTGGGTGGGTGCTGACTCGACATGCGCGGCATTATACGAAGCAGCCGCGAAACGAGCCAATCGCCGCACATTCACGCCTCGCGCACGCGCCGTCGTGCCGGATAGCCTTGCGCAGCGGTCATGATTATTGGGAGCACGACCATGGATGGTCAGTTGCCACGCTCTGGTTTTTCGCTGGTCGAGGTTATCGTCGCCATTGCGATCATTGCGATCGCCTGCGCGATGGGAGCCCCCTCGTTGCGTAACAGCCTGCTCGACGCCCGCCGGGCGGCGGCCGTGAACGAGTTCATGCACTCCCTCTACCAGGCCCGCTCGGATTCGCTCCTGAAAGCGGAGTTTGTCGCCCTTTGCCCCAGCCGCACTCTGCAGCGCTGCGACTCATCGCCCCCGCTCTGGCAGGAGGGCTGGATCGCCTTCGTCGATCGCGACCACAACCGCCTGCCCAACGTGGACCCGGGGGAAGAAATCCTGGAACGGCATCCGGCGCTTGCGGGAATCGCGGTTACGGCCAATCGCGACGCGCTCGTTTTCAGAAACGACTCCTTCACGGGAACGACGGCCTCTTTTATCTTCTGCGACGCGCGCGGTGCGCGCTTCGCCAGAGCTATTATCGTGAGCCAATCAGGGCGGCCTCGCCTTTCTGAATCAGACGCTTACGGCCGACCCTTGAAGTGCAATTAAGGTAAATGTCGGGCCCCTTCTTGGCCGTTCGTCGGTCACATCGAACCGGCAATCGGAAAGCCCGGCGACCCCCACCAACCCGCCCGTATAGTGCGCGCCATGAAAAAGCGCACCCAAGCCGCGTTCACGTTGATGGAACTCATGGTCGTGCTGTCGATCGCGGGCGTGCTGCTCGCGCTCACGGTGCCGAACATTCAGAAGTTCATCAAGAACAACAAAATGACCGGCGCCGCCAACGACGTGCTCACTGCGGTAACTCTGGCGCGCAATGAAGCGATCAAGCTCCAGGCTCCGGTCGCTGTTTGCGCGTCGACCAACCCCAAGGCTGGTGACGGCGCGGCCTGCGCTACTGGCGCATTCTCCGGCTGGATCGTGTGGGTCGACACGAACAATGATGGCCTGCATCAGGCGGGCGAGCGCATTGTGTCGGCGCATGACCCGTTTGACGCCTCGATCGCGACGAAGGCGGACAATCAGTACATCGTCTCGTATGCGCCGACAGGCTTTACGCAGCTATCCCCAGGCGGGCGCGCAGCGACGACTCAAATTGCTATCTGCGACGACCGCGGCAACACGCCCACGCTCGGGACTCAGTCGGCGGCGCGTGCCGTCACGATCAACGTCACTGGCCGCGGCCGCGTCACGCGGATCATCACTGAAATCAGCACCGTGATTACCTCCATCGGCGCATTTGGCGCCTGCACAGGTTAGGAGCCGCGAATGTCCAGGCGCTTGCATTCCGCTTCCCTTGCTCGAGGCTTCAGTATCGTCGAGGCGATGGTGGCGTTGGTCGTGATGTCTGTGGGCATGCTGGGCATCGCGGGCCTTTACGTCTCCAGCCTCAAGGCCGGCCGTACGGCGATTCTGCGCACGCAGGCTGTGAATCTCGCCGCAGACATCGCGGATCGCATTCGTGCCAATCGATCGGGGCGGAACGCCTACGACACGGCGGTGACTGCACCCTGCTCCGTGCCCGGAGGCGGTGCGACCCTTGCTGAAACGACTTCGCGCAATCTTGCCGCAGCCGACACATGTACGTGGCGTACCAATGTGCAAACGCTTCTGCCCGCCGGCGTCCCCCAGGTGACTTATGTCCCGCCCGCGGCGGTCGGCATGCCTAATGTGTATGTCATCACCGTGAGCTGGCAGGAGCCCGGTGAGCAGGCCGGCTTCAGCTACACACTGCGAGTGCAGGCGTCATGACGCGCGCAACCTGCAAAGTATCGGGGTCGCTCAGGATGCGCGGCATGAGCATGGTCGAACTGATGGTTGCGCTGACGATCGGCACCTTTCTCATGTGGGGTGCCATTACCGTTTATTCGCGCAGCCGCAACACGTATCAGGTCAGCGAGCAGGTCTCACGCCTGCAGGAAAACGCGCGCTATGCGGTTAGCGTTATCGAGCCGGACCTGCGGCTGGCCAATATGTGGGGCCTGATGAACGACCCGACGATAGCAACGGGCACCGCGCTGCCCACTCAGGCAGCCTCGCTCCTGAGCGGAACGACCACCAACTGCGGCACGAACTTCGCGCTCAACCTGGTCGAGATTATCCGTGGCGACAATAACTCGTACACGTTGGGCCCCGCGCGCGTTGCAGCCTGTAACGCCTACAACAGCAATCCTCAAGTGGGCGCCGACACGATCACCGTGCGTCGCGTAACCCAAGCGGCGACCGCAGCGACCAACAATACATTGCAGCTCTACGCAACCCGCTCGGGCAGCTTTTCACAAGTATTCAAGAGTGGCGTCGCGCCCGGAGCGCTCGGCCCCAACGCCGAGATTCACGATGTCATCGTGGACACCTATTACATCGACAAGGATTCCGTCGGGCGGGTTGGCATACCGGCGCTGCGCCGCATCTCGCTGATTTCTGGCCCGGCGTTCTCCGATCAAGAAGTGATTTCCGGTGTCGAAGATCTGCAAGTGCAGTTCGGCATCGACCTCGGCCGCGATGCCGACAATAACGGCGTGGTCGACGACGTCGATAACAACGGTATACCGGACTCCTTCACGGGAATTGCGTCGCAGTACGTCAATCCGGACTCGGCGCTCCTAACGGCGGTACCGCTGAGAGTGCTGGTTGTCTCGGTTCGTTTCTGGCTGCTGATTCGATCGGAAACCGCGGAACAGGGATTTACCGACACCAACACCTACCAGTACGGCGACCGCACGATCGGCAACGGCACGACGGCCACGCTCAGCGCCGCCGGCAAGGCCTACGTGCCGGGTGACAACTTCCGGCGCCTGCTCGTGGCTCGCACCGTGCAACTGCGCAACACTATAGGCATTTCTCCATGAAGCACCGGAATCCGAGCGCGCGCCAGCGCGGCGCGGCCCTCGTCATCGGCCTCATTCTGCTCGTTGTGCTGACGCTGCTTGCTGTCACGGGCATGAATACCGCGAGCACGGAACTTCGCATGTCGGGCAACGAGCAGTTCCGCAAGCGCGCCTTCGAAGCTTCGGAATCCGGCATCGAGCGCGGCCTCGCGCTTGGGCCCTTCAATGCCGGTGCGCCGCCGGTAACAGTTGCAGCGGCGGCCGCCGACCCCGCCATGCCAGACGATCAGTACTCCTTGCTCATCACGTCCGTGGGCCAGACGACTGCACCGCCGGGCTTCAGCCTGAACAGATTCTCGGCCGAGCACTTCACCATTCAGAGCCAGGGCCTGTCCTATCGTCAGGGCACCACCAACCAGAACGCAGCTGCAACGCATTTGCAGGGACTCTTTCTGGTGGTGCCAATGCTCGATTCGACGAGCTGACATTTGGCACCGTCATCGACAGATTCTTGGAGTTCCATCATGCGCATCAAATATCTCGCCCTTGCCGCCGTTCTCGCTGCCGTACTTAGCGGGCCTGCTCAGGCCGTTTTGATTGCTGCGGAGGAGGCTGTCGAGGCCACCACTCTATCCGTGAGTCTGCCGGCGAGCGAGCAGGGCGTGATCGTTGCCAAGACCTGCCCGAGCTGCGCCCTGGCTGTTCTGCGGCTGACGCCCGAAACACGCTTTCTGGTCGGCAAGACCCAGGTCACCTACGCGCAATTGCAGAAATTCATCGCCACTGGCGGTACGCGCAATATGGTCGTGCTTTATGCGCCCCGCACGCACGTGGTAACCCGTGTCATCGTCAAGGGCGAATTGCCCAAGACCCAGCGCTGATCGAATCTGCAGCGCCTTACCGTTAACCCCCATTGCGTCCGCAAGTTTGAGGAATTCACCATGCGTCCCTCGAAAATTCGCGCCCTGAGTGTGCTTCTTGGCGTGAGCTACTGCCTCTTCATCGGAGCGCCGTCCTTCGCGGACGACACCGAGATTTTCGGCAGCGGCGTCACCGTTGGCGCAGGACTGAAACCGAATATCCTGTTCATCGTCGACACCTCCGGCAGCATGGACAGCGACGTCGTCACCCACGCCAATCCGTACGACGCGACCAAGTCTTATGGGGGCTCGTGCGACAACAACAGCGTCTATTGGCGGCAGGACCTCGGCTCGCCGCCCGCCTGTGGCACGAATCAGCACTATCCGAATACCCAGAACAAGTGCCTTGCGGCAACGCAGGCGTTCGGGCGTGACGGTCGCTATGTTGCAGCTGGTGCCGGCATGTGGAATTCCGCGAACAATCGCAAGCGCTGGGAAGCTCTGCGCGCCGGCGTTACAGATTCGCCGGTCGAATGCAAGGCCGACGCAGGAGTCGACGGTGATGGCGTCGACAACACGAAGCTCTATGCCTGGAACAGCGGCAACAACGCGACGAAGTGGACGGCAAACTCAGCGCAGGCGATCACCTGGAGTTCGAACAACACCAATCGCACGTACGTGATGTACGCGGGTAACTGGCTTAACTGGTACTACGACGTCAGCGACATGGCGGTCAAGACGCGCCTGCAAATCGTGCAGGAAGTCTCGGCCTCGCTCGCGAACTCAATCGATGACGTGAATCTCGGCCTCATGCGCTACAGCAACAACGGCGGCAACGACTCCGAACTAGTTGCTGAAGGCGGCATGGTCATGCAGCCGATCGCTGACATTACGACTAATCGCACGGCGATCATCAATACGGTCAATTCATTCGTGCCGGACGGATTCACGCCCCTCTCGGAAACTCTCTATGAGGCGGGACAGTATTTCGCCGGCCGCAGTGTCGACTTCGGTCTGACTTCGCGTCTCAATGCGGCGACGCCTTATCCAAGCGTGGCTGCATCGCGCCAGGCTGCGGATCAGTCGCTGTATCAGAGTCCGATCAAATACAGCTGCCAGAAGAACTACGTCGTGTACCTGACCGACGGTCTGCCCACTGCGGACAATGACGCCGACAACAAGATCACGGCGCTGCCGAACTACCAGAGTCTGCTCGGCACGACGACCTGCGACGACACCGGTCCGGGCCGCTGCCTTGATGACATGGCCGCATACCTCTTCAAGGCCGACCTCAATTCGAATCTCGATGGAACACAGAACGTCATCACGTACACGATCGGCTTCGGCCCTGAGGTTGCAGGCTCGAGCTTCCTCGACAAGGTGGCGGCGCGCGGCGGCGGCCAGGCCTACACCGCCGACGACACGGCGACATTGTCAGACGCGCTGACCAACATCGTGCAGCAGATCCTCCAGACCAATACGACGTTCACTTCGCCCTCGGTCTCGGTCAATGCGTTCAATCGCACGCAGACGCTCGACGACCTGTACGTGTCGCTCTTCCGTCCGAGCGAGGACTATCACTGGCCGGGCAACGTGAAGAAATTCCGCGTGGCGAACGGCGGCATCGTCGACAGCAATGGCACTCCGGCGATCGACCCGGTCACGGGTTTCTTCAAGGACACCTCGAGGAGCTTCTGGTCGCCTGCGGTCGATGGCGCCGCGGTCGACATCGGTGGCGCGGCGAGCCAGCTGCCCGTGCCAGCCGTGCGCAATCTCTATACGTATCTCGGCACGAACAGCTCCCTGTCGAATGCTGCAAACAGCGTCGTCTCGACGAATGCCGCGATCACCGATGTGTTGCTCGGCCTCGGCTCGCCTGGCCAGCCGACGCACGCCGACCTCATCGACTGGATGCGCGGCCGCGACGTCCAAGACGACAACAACGACAACAATTTCAATGACACTCGTCTTGTGATGGGCGATCCGGTGCACGCAAAGCCCGCAATCGTCATCTATGGCGGTTCCGCGAGCTCGCCGGACGTCAACGATGCCGTGGTCTACTCGGTGACCAATGACGGCTATCTGCACGCGTTCGACGTTGTGAGCGGCCGCGAACTCTGGTCATTCATTCCGAAGGAACTGCTGTCGATCATGCCGGCGCTCTTTGACAACGCAACCGTGACGGACAAGCACTACGCCCTCGACGGTGACTTGCGTGTGTTCAAGCTCGACAAGAACAGCAACGGCGTGATCGAAACGGCGAATGGCGACAAGGTATACCTGTACTTCGGCATGCGCCGCGGCGGCAGCAATTATTACGCGCTCGATATCACCAGCAAACTGGCGCCGACCTTTCTCTGGAGCATCGGCCCGACACAGCTGCCGGGCATTGGCGAAAGCTGGTCGACGCCGGTCGTGGCCAAAGTGAACATCAGTGGCGCGACCCAGAATGCCGACAAGTTCGTGCTGATCTTTGGTGGCGGCTATCAGGACAGCCAGGACAATCCGGCTTATAGCGCCGACACCACAGCCAACCGCATCTTCATGGTCGACGCGTATTCCGGCGCGCTTCTGTGGTACGCGAGCGGCGCGGCCATTGGCTCGCCCGCTCCAAACCTCAATCTGTCGTCCGGCACTTCCATCATGAACAATGGGTTCCCGTCCGACATCATGGTCCTCGACATGGATCAGGACGGGTACGCGGACCGCATGTACGCGGCAGACATGGGCGGTCGCCTCTGGCGCTTCGACATCCTGAATGGACAGGCCGCGAGCAACCTGGTCCACGGCGGTATCATTGCCCGCCTGGGCGATGGCGATCGTGCCACCGTCACGGCGGTCGACGCGCGACGCATGTACAGCACCCCGGATGCCGCCATCGTTCGCGACCGCGGCATCAATCCTTATCTGGCGCTCGTGCTCGGCTCGGGTTATCGGGGTCACCCGCTCAATACGACCGTTCGCGATCGCTTCTACATGATCAAGGACAAGGTCCCCTTCACCACGTATTCGACTCAGGCGACCTTCGCAGCCCAATTCACAGCCACGACGATCGCCACGGACACCGGCACGACACCGGCGACCGACGTTCTGGACGTGACCGACAACCTGAGCGCCGCGGTTCCGGCATCGGCGCTTGGCTGGAAACTTGAGCTGCGTGAAGGCGCGAGCACCTGGATCGGTGAGAAGTCACTGTCCGGCGCGAGCATCTTCAGCAATCGCGTATTCTTCACGACCTACACGCCGCAAACCGCGGCGCCGGTGGATCCGTGCACTCCTGGGCAGGGCACGAACCGCGCGTACGTCGTGAGCCTCCTCAACGGAGCGCCGGTCGCCAACCTGGACGGTCAGGTTTCAGTGAATCGGGCGGACCGCTACAAGCAGCTGAAGCAGGGCGGCATCGCGCCGGAAGTGGTCTTCCTCTTCCCGGGCAGCCCCGCACTCAGCCCCGGCGACCCTGGCTATGATCCGAACAACCCGAGCGGCGGCACGACGGCCACACACGGCCTGTTGTGTCTGTCGGGTGTCGAGGTTCTAGCCGGCGTGTGCGTCAATGCGGGAGCCGGGGTCCGCACCTTCTGGCAGGAATCGGGCACGAACTGATCCCATGACTGGAGTATTTATGAAAAAGCGTCAGCGTGGCGTCACGCTCATCGAGTTGCTCACCGTCATGGTGGTGCTCGCCATCATTGCGTCGATAGCCATTCCCAGCTATCGCAAGTACATGCTCCGTGCGCAGCGCACAGACGCAAAGACGGCGCTCCTGCAGGCGCAGACTGCGGAAGAGAAATATCTCCTACAGAACAACACGTATACGGCCAATGTCACAGGCTCAACTGCCGCTAATCCCCCAGGTCTTGGGCTCACTGGCCTATCCGAAAAAGGCTTCTACACGATTACGGCCGCCCTGACTGTGGTGAATGGAGCACCGGGCTACACCCTCACAGCGGTGCCAGCCGCGGTCAACGGGGGCCAGCAGGACGACACGGACTGCGGAACGTTTACGGTGAACGAGCAAGGCACACGCGCCTCACTCAATTCAAGCAGCGTTGACAGCTCGGCCACCTGCTGGAAGTAGTGCCCTCACCCTAACCCTCTCCCACTGACGTGGGAGGGGGAATGTGCTACGCCGAACGCAGCGACTTCGGCAGACTGAAAATCACATGCTCCGAACGGCCGATGACCTCCTCGGCCGGTTCGCCGCCCCAGGAACGCAGGCGGTCGACCACCTGAGCGACCAGAATCTCGGGTGCCGAAGCTCCTGCAGTAACGCCGGCAGCGCGCTTGCCGTCGAACCACGCACGGTTCAGATCGTCGGGACCATCCACCAGATAGCCTGGCACCGCGGCCCGGTCCGCCAATTCACGCAGCCGATTCGAGTTTGAACTCGAACGCGAACCCACGACGACCAGCACATCAACCTCGGTGAGCAGCTGCTTCACCGCATCCTGGCGATTCTGCGTCGCGTAGCAGATATCTTCCTTGCGCGGACCGGCCAGCGCCGGAAAGCGCGCGCGCAGAGCGTCGACGATCTCGGCGGTATCGTCGACCGACAAGGTCGTTTGCGTGACGAAGGCAACGCGTGCCGGGTCTTGCAGTTGGAGCCGCCCGACGTCGGCGACGGATTCGACCAGCATGATCCTCCCGCCAAAGGCGACATCGAACTGACCCATGGTCCCTTCCACTTCCGGATGGCCGGCGTGGCCGATCAGTATCACCTCGCGCGCATCGCGCGCGTAGCGCGTGACTTCCATGTGAACCTTGGTGACGAGCGGGCAGGTCGCATCGAAGACATTCAGGCCGCGCCGCCGAGCCTCGTCCTGCACCGCGCGCGGCACGCCATGAGCGCTGAAGATAACCGTCGTACTGTCGGGCACCTGATCGAGCTCATCGACGAACACGGCACCCATCGCGCGCAAACGCTCGACCACGTGGCGATTGTGCACGACTTCGTGACGCACATAGATCGGCGGGCCGAACACCTTCAGGGCGCGCTCGACGATTTCGATGGCGCGGTCGACGCCTGCGCAGAAACCGCGTGGATTGGCGAGCAGAATCTTCACGCGACACCGCTCACGGGGGCGGTGCCGCTTGCTTGCGGAACGTCTCGAGCAGGACGTCGAGGATCAGCAGCGCCGCACCCAGTGTGATCGCCGAATCGGCAACGTTGAACGCGGGAAAATCAAACGCACCGCGGTGAACATGGATGAAATCGACCACGTGCCCATGCCACACGCGGTCAATCACATTGCCAAGTGCGCCGCCCACGATGAAGGACAAGCCGGCGGCGACGAGCGCGTTCGGGTTCTTGGCTCTAAGCCAGAGCGGCACCGCAATGCTCACTGTCAGACCAAGCCCGATGAACAGCCAGCGCTGCCAGCCCGCGGCATGCGCGAGGAAACTGAAAGCCGCGCCCGTGTTGTGCGTGCGGATGATTTCGAGGAACGACGTGAGCGGCATGGACTGATAGAGCTCGAGATGGGCGACGATCCAGGCCTTGCTCGCCTGATCGAGCGCGATCACGAGCACCGAGAACCAGAGCCACCGCACGGCCAGCCGTCGGGAATCGGATTGCGTCGCTGTATTATTCATGCATGCGGCTCATGTGAAGCGTCTCGTCTCTCCCGGACCGTCGACATTGCCCGCACAGCGCGCACAGAGTTGCGGGTGCGCGGCAACCACTCCGATGTCCGGACGATGATGCCAGCAACGGATGCACTTCGTCCCGGTGCTCGGCGTCACTCTGATTGCGACACCATCGCCGACCGTGACTGCGGGTATGGCGCCTTCAGGCATGCTCTCGACCCTGGTGACGCGCGCTGCGGAGGTGATGAGAAAGAAGCGCAATTCATCGCCGAGCACGTCGAGACCTGCGAAGCGCGCGGCGGAGCAATACACTTCAACCTCGGCATCGAGCGATGCACCGATATCCCTATTAGCGCGCAGGCGCTCCAGCTCCTTGGCAACGTCGGCACGGAGCTTGAGCAAGGTCTCCCAGTCGATGCCATCGCCGGTGTCGGCGTCCGGCAGGTCATGCCAGGTCGCCATGAACACCGACTGCGGGCGTTCGCCGGGCAACGCGCGCCAGATTTCCTCCGACGTGAAACTGAGAATGGGCGCGAGCCAGCGCACCATCGCTTCCCCGATGTGGAGCATTGCGCTCTGCGCGGAGCGCCGCACTTCGCTCTTGAGCGGCGTCGTATACAGCCGATCCTTCACCACGTCGAGATAGAAGCCACCGAGATCCACGGCGCAGAAGTTATGCACCTTCTGATAGATCAGATGAAAGGCGTACCTGCGATAGGCCTCCACCACTTCACGCTGAACTTCGGCCGTACGGCGGATGGCCCAGCGATCGAGCGCCAGCATGCGGCCGGCCGGCAGCGCGTCGTGTGACGGATCGAAGCCGCCAAAATTACCCAGCAGAAAGCGCGCGGTATTGCGAATGCGACGATACGAATCGGCCATGCGCTTGAGAATCTCATCGGAGACGCTCATCTCGTTCGCAAAGTCCGTCGCCGCCACCCAGAGTCTGAGCACATCCGCGCCCAGAGTCCCAACCACCTTCTGCGGCGCGAGCACATTGCCGACGGACTTCGACATCTTGTGGCCCTTGTCGTCGACCGCAAAGCCGTGAGTCAGCACCGCGCGGTAGGGTGCCCGCCGGTGTTGCGCGACCGACGTCAGGAGCGAGCTGTGGAACCAGCCCCTGTGTTGATCCGACCCTTCCAGATACAGATCGGCAGGCGCGCTAATCTCAGGACGCAGCTGCGCGACGACATGATGAGCGACCCCTGAGTCGAACCAGACGTCCATGACATCGGGTGTCTTTTCATAGTGGGCCGCATCGGCGCCGAGCAGATCTTGCGCATCGAGGTCGAACCACGCGTCGATCCCATCCCGCTCGACCCTCTGCGCGACGCCCTCCAGCAATTCGCCGGTGCGCGGATGCAACGCGCCCGTCTCGCGATGGACGAACAGCGACAACGGCACACCCCAGGTTCGCTGGCGCGAAATACACCAGTCGGGCCGGTTCTCCATCATGCTCGTGATCCGCGCCTCACCCCACTGCGGTATCCAATGGACCTTGCGAATCTCCTCCAGCGTCGTAATCATCGGAAACATCAGGCGGACGCGGCTGCCGACTTGCTCGGCGTGGGCAGCGGCCCGGAGGACGGCCCGCAATTGCGTGGCGAAGAACTCCGGGTGCTCGAAGGAGAGGCGGATGCTCCGCCAGCCCATGAAGGGGTTGGCTTCCTGGTGGGTGTGGCCGAGGT